>JAOTWC010000311.1 GCA_029863105.1 Gemmatimonadota bacterium
GGAGAGATCGAAGGGATGGTTGCCGCTCCGGCCTCCCAGCGCTGGCCGGCAGGCCTCATGGCCCTGGCGGGCGTGGTGGCGCTGGTTGCGGGCGCCTGGTGGGTGGGACGACAGAGTGCCCCCGAAACGGCCGCCGGTGCCGCGCAGCAGCCGGCTGCCGACGTCCGCCTCGCCTTCGTGGACCCGTCCGAAGATCCGCGGCCATCGATCGCCGTGCTTCCCTTCGCCGACATGAGCCGCGGTGGCGACCAGGAGTACTTCAGCGACGGGATCACAGAAGAAATCCTCAACACCCTGGCAAAGATCCGCGAGCTGCGCGTCTCGGCCCGCACCTCGGCCTTCGCCTACAAGAACGTGCAGCGGGACCTGCGGGAAGTAGGGCAGGAACTGGGCGTCGCGTATTTGCTCGAGGGCAGCGTTCGGAAGGACGGCGATCAGCTCCGCATTACGACTCAGCTGATTGATGTCGCCTCGGATGCACACCTCTGGAGTGATACGTACGACCGCACGCTCGATAACGTATTCCAGATTCAGTCCGAAATCGCGGAGGCAATCGCGCTGGAGCTACGCGTGCCCCTCGGTTTGGAGGCCGGCGAAAGCCTCGTGACGCCGACCGCCGACCTCGAAGCGTTCGATCTATACCTGGCCGGAAGAGCCCGCATGCGGGAGCGGGGGCCGAGTGTCCTTGAGGCCGTCGATCTGTTTGCGGCTGCCGTGGCTCGTGATTCCGCCTGGGCGCCTGCCTGGGCAGGCCTGGCCGAGAGCCACGCGCTGGTACCGTACTATTCGAACCTCGACGGGTTCAGGAGAAACGCCGACTCCCTATTCTGGAACCAGGAATTGGGCGCGGCGGAAGCGGCGGCGCTGACCGCTCTGGAGCTTGATCCGAATAACGCTTCCGCCACCATCGCGCTTGCAAACGTGCATCGCGACCGCTGGCAATGGGAGGCCGCTGAGCAGGCCTACCTCAGAGCGAGCCAGCTGGACCCGGACAATGTGGAAGTGCACCAGCAGTACGCCGAGCTCCTGCACTACGTGGGGCGCCTGGATGAAGCACTCGCGGCATCTCGCCGCGCCCTCGCGCTGGATCGATCGCCCGTTCGCTTGAACGTGGCCGGATTCATCGCCAGGGATAACCAGTTGTATGACGAGGGAATCCGACTGTTGGAGGAGACAGTCGCCCAGGATCCCGATCGACAATTCGTATATGCACGCCCCAACCTGTTACTCGCGTATATCGCGAGCGGCGAGTGGGAGCGAGCCTGGGAGTTAATGATACCCAGCGTCCTTGGGTCTGAGGAAGCCGTGGCGGCAGCCAGAGCTGACTGGCCGGAACCCGGTCCCCTGATGGCGGGAACGGATTTTGACGCGTGGCAGGTTGGGCCGCGGCTGCGTGCTACACTCTGGCAGGTTGCAGGGGAGTCGGAGAAAGCAATCGGAGCGCTGGAGGAAGCCCTGCTCGGCGAGCCGCTGTTCGGAACTACGGGAGCGGTCTGGTTTCCGATATTCGAGCCGCTACTCGAGGACCCTCGTATCCGGGCGCACCTCGCCGCGCGCGGGCTCGCTGATCGACGGCCAATCCGGGCCGCGCTTGAGGAGGCCCCGTGAAATCCTACCAGGAGTTGTTCGCGGAGCTGAAGCGGCGCCACGTGTTCAAGGTGGCTGCCGTGCCGACAGCGCCCGGCATTCCCTGATCAGCCGTCCCCGGGCGCCGTTCGGCGCCGCCCCGCCTTGCGCTGCACAAGTTCGCCCAGCACGGCACCCACGAGCGCCAGCACGATCCCCGCGCCGAAGCCTTTCGCGAGAATATCGGCCGCGGGAAGGCCGTCGAACCAGAGGATCACGAACCCCGCATCCAGCACGACCATCAGTGCAGCGGCGATCGCCGGTTCGACCATCGTGTTGCCTGGAGAATAGAATCCAACGATCCATCCCGTAATCAGGAAGCTGCCCGCGAACAGCCACAGGCTCTGGTCCAGTGTCACATCAAACACCTCGCGGCCGACCAGGACCGCATAGGCGCTGAGCGTGAACCCCAGCACGATGCTGCAGAATACCCAGGGCCAGTCGACCAACCGATCTTCGTACGCCTCTTCCAGGGTGCCCTGGAGCAGCTCCCCCGCCCAACCGCCGAGCATCGCCATCCCCGGCACGAGGAACGGTGAGATGAACCAGACGAAGGTCGGGATGGCGACATCCAGCAAGGTCGTGGAGATGATGCCTACAAGGACGACGAGGCAGAGCGCGGCTACGGCCGTTTCCCGAATCGTCTCGCCGTGCGAGTAGTAGCCGACGAGCATGCCGGCGACCACGATCGAGAGTACGACCACGAATCCGGCGACCGCCGGCTTTTCGGAGAACTGCATTATGGAGGTGAACAGACTGAGCAAAACCGCTCCGATGAGAACGCCGGATCCTATCCAACTCCAGCGAAGGGCATCTGAACCAGCACCGGCGACAGGACCTTTATCCGAAGAGGAGCTGGCCATGCTCGATCTCCTTCCGTTTTCCTGTTTCTGAGCCTTGCGATTGAGTATACGTAGGCTGGACGTCCCCGATGTGTCAAACCTGGGGCACCGCGCCCCCCACGGCAGTTCCGGCGAGCCGTGCCGGCGAGGGCCGATGCGGTCCTGTCCCGGCTGTGACCGATACCTGGTCCCCTGGACTGTCCGTCGTCCCGAGGAGCTGTCCTGGCAGGTCCCTAGGAACTGC
>JAOTWC010000310.1 GCA_029863105.1 Gemmatimonadota bacterium
CACGTGATCCCGGGCGGCGGATCACCGCCGTGAGGCGCCCCGCCGCGTCGAGGCGTTGCAGTTCGTACTCGCTCGCCGAGGTGAGCCAGATCCCGCCGTCTGCCAGCGGGCTCCACGCGGTTTCGGGTTCGAGCAGGCGCATCACACCGGTGGGGCCGCCTTCCATGAGCGGTGCATCCCAGACCGCGAGCCGGATCGCCGGACCGCCGTCCGCTGACAGCCGGAACAGAATATCCCGGCGCGCGATGGCGTCCCCGTCTGCTTCGACCACGGTGGTCTGGACGAACACGGAGCCGTCTGCGGCTACCTGCCATCGTCCGAAGGTCGGTCCGGCCGGAGGTCGGCCCGCGTCCGGGATCGCAGGGCGCGGGCGAAACACGGTGTCCGGCAGTATGGCAGACGCCCGGTGGAGGCCGTCGCGGCCGAAGCGGTGAAGCGAAATCGGCGCGGAGCCGCCTACGACGATCTCGCCGTCCGGCAGCTCCGCCACATGATCGACGAACCCGAATTCCCCGGGCCCTTGACCCGGTCGACCGAAAGCGAGGATCTCGCTGCCGGCATCGTCGAATCCGCGGACCCGACGCGCCTGACTGTCCAACAGCCACACACCGCCGCCCCGACGTGGCGCGACATCCCTCAGTCGAGCGAAGGCGTTCGGGCCGTCCCGCTCCCCCACGTCGAGATCCAACTCCAGGTGCCAGGCGGGATCGTCTCCCCAGCCCGTTCCCCGGGAGGTGAGCAGACGGACGCCCGCCGAGTCCGTCACCGTGACACCGGACGAATCCGGCCCGGCGTTGCAGGCGGCAAGCAGAGTGCAGAGAAACAGAGCTCCCGGCCACGCCCGGGCCGGGATACGGCGTGAGACATGAAACATCGCGCCCTCCGGTGCAGCTCCCGTCCAGCCGACCGATGTCAGGCTCGGCGCGCCACCAGGTAGCGGTAGGCGACCGGGACTGCCACGAGGACGAACAGCGTGCTCGACAGCAGTCCGCCAATCGTGGCCAGAGCGAGAGAATTCCAGATGTTCTCGTCCGCGTTCTGTGCGAACAGGACGAGCGGTAACAGCCCGAAGACCGTGGTCAGAGTGGTCATCAGGATGGGGCGCACCCGCTCCAGCGTTCCTTGCAGAATCGCCTCACGGGTCGGGAGCCGCTCTCGCAGCTCCCCGATGTGATACACGATGAGAATCGCGTTATTCACGACGATCCCCGCCATCATGATCGTGCCGATGTAGGCGGTGCGCGTGAACGTCCCGCCGGTGAAGAAGAAAATCAGGAACACGCCGATCAGCGCCAGGGGCAGAGTGAGCAATACGACGAACGGAGCGGCGAGCGACTCGAACAACGCCGCCGTCACCATATAGATCAGGAGGACGGCAAAACCCAGGGCGAAGTAGACCTGAGTCTGCTCTTCCTCACTCCAGCGAAACCGGTCGTCCTCCTCGATCTTGTAGCCCGGCGGCAGTTCCGTGGCTTCGAGCACCACGTCGCGGACCAGGTCGCCCAGCTTCCGTGGTCCCCGGAATTCCCAGGCGACGGTCCGTTCGTACTGCTGATCCTCGCGTAGAATCTGCGCCAGGACATCGCGTCTCTCGATCCCCGCCACGTCCGACAGCCTCACCTCTCCGTCATCGGTGGGCACACGCAGATCCTGGAGGGCGAGCAGGTCGAACTCGTCGTAGCCGGCGAGCTTGACGGCGAACGGCAGGTCCTCGCCTCCGATCCTCAGGCGCTGGCCCCCGACGTCGCCCGGAAGATTCGCAGATACGAAGCTGAGAAGTTCTTCAACGCTAAGCGCTTGACTACCAAGTGCTTCTCTGTTTACTGCGAGAAAGTACTCGAACTCCTTGTCCGACTCCCACCAGGCCCCGCTGGCGTTCGGATCCACGTCCTCGATACGGCTGAATCGTTCGAGACGACCCGCCAGTTCATCTGCGATGTTCTGCACCGCGAGGTAATTGTACCCGTATACCTTCAGCCGATAGTTCGGTGGGCTTCCGCCACCCCCGTAGAAGCTCGGTCCAAACCCGTACACGCGCACTTCCGCCCCGGTGAACTGGTAGCTGTAGGCGACCATCTGCTCCTTGATCGCCACCGGGATCTGTGTCGTTTCCAGTTCTTCCGGGAACGTGATCCGGATGCTGGCGTACTGGGGCAGGACCTGCGTCTCGAATCGCTTCACTTCGGGAATCGTCAGAATGCGCTCCTCGAACGATCGGGCCAGCTCGTCCGTCCGTTCGAGTCCGGCTCCCCTCGGAAATTCGATCTGCACGCTGATGTAGGTTCGCTGACCCCAGAAGCCCCGCCACAGCGTGCCCCTGGTCACATGCTGGTCGAACAGCCATCCACTTCCGCCGAGGGCGGCGGCGCACAGCAAGGCGACGATCCACGGATGGTCGAGGCTCGCGTCGAGGAGATTGCGATACGCGCGGATGTAAATCGGGGCCTCCGTCGAAGCGACCAACCGGCCGCGGGTCACGCGCCGCGATCGCTGGTGCAGACGGCTCGTCATCGTCGGCACGAATGTGAACGCCACGAACAGACTCGCGAGAATCGAAAACGCGACGGCGTAGCCGAGCGGCAGGTAGTACAGCCGCAGATCACCCTGCAGAAACAGAAACGGCACGAGAACGATCGCGGTGGTGACGGTGGCGGCGATCACGGGCAGCGCCACCTGCCGGGCGCCCCTCCTCGCCGCGACCGCCGGGCTCTC
>JAOTWC010000312.1 GCA_029863105.1 Gemmatimonadota bacterium
TACGAAGTGCGGATCGACGATCCCGAGGCCGATCTCTCGGATCGGGGTCTCGGATTGTCCGGCGGCGGTTGCCTGCTCGTGGAGTTTCCGCAGTTGGCGCTGCCCGCGTACTCGGGCAGAATGCTCGAGGTTGTTCTCGGGCATGACTGGGTCCCAGTCCTGGCCCACCCGGAGAGATATGCGGGCGTTGGCGCAGCCTACGGATGGATCGCGCGATGGCGTGAGATGGGCGCGGTGATGTGTCTCAACGTCGGGAGCCTGCTCGGCGAGCACGGGCCAGAGGCGGAACGCGTGGCCCGCCGGATGCTGGCCGCCGGCGAAGCGGATGTCGTGGCGTCGGACCACCACGCCCGGCCGCGACGCTCGACGACTCTCCGCAGCGGCTGGGATCTACTGACGGCGGACGGATCCCCCGAGGCGCGCGAAGCGGCACACGCACTCATGGTCACCAACCCGTTGGCCGTGCTGTCCGGGACAGCCCTGACCCCGGTGCCGGCGATCGAAACGGGAAGCGGCTGGTTCGACCGGGTGACGCGACGACTTCTTGGAGACACGAGATGACCCATGCGGATGCTCGGATCGGCGCAATGCAGCACTTTGAACGCCTTGCCCTGGCGGCTGAGCAAACGGCGGAGCGACTGGGACCCGATATCGCAACGTACGCCGACTGGGCCCTCACGACCCTGCGGGCCGGTGGACGACTTTTCTTCTGCGGCAACGGTGGGAGTGCCGCGACGGCCGAACACGTGGCCACCGAATATGTCGTTCGATTTCGCCGGTCCAGGTCAGCCCTGCCGGCGATCGCTCTCACGGGGAGCACCGGGATGCTGACGGCGAGTGGCAACGATTTCGGCTTCGAGGAGATCTTCGTCCGTCCCCTCCTCGCACTGGCCCGGTCTGACGACTTGCTTGTCATCCACTCGACGAGCGGCGGGTCACCGAACGTGCTGGCCGTTGCCCGAGCGGCGGCCCGGATTCCCGTTCGTACGGTCGCGCTCGTTGGCGCCGCCGGGGGTCCGCTCGCCGACATCGCCGACCATTCGATCCACGTGCCGTCCAGCGAAACGGCGACGATTCAGGAACTCCATCTCGCCGTCGAACACGCGGTAGCGGATCACGTGGACGCCTGGTTCGCCTCGGAGACGCGACCTTCGTGACGAGCCTGATGGGATTCGACTTGCGGCCTCCCGGGTCGCTAATTGAAGTAGCGAGTCGCCTCGAGGACGCCGGGTTCGAGGCATGGGCCGTCGGTGGTGCCGTCCGGGATCACCTGCTGGGCATCGAGCGGGGAGATTGGGACCTCGCCACCAACGCCCGCCCGGATCAGGTCGTGGAGTTGTTCCGCCGGACGGTGCCGCTCGGTGTCGAGCACGGCACGGTGGGCGTGTTGTCACCCGACGGCTCGCTGTACGAGGTGACGACGTTTCGGCGGGACGTAGAGACCGATGGCCGGCATGCAGTGGTCGCATTCGCGGAGTCGATTGACGAAGACCTGGCCCGACGGGACTTCACGATCAATGCGATCGCCTGGCGGGAACGCACGGCTGAACTGCGCGATCCCTGGGACGGCCGGGCCGATCTGGAGGCGCGGATCCTGAGGGCCGTCGGGGACCCCGCCGACCGATTTGCCGAGGACTATCTGCGGGTACTCCGCGGTCTGCGCTTCGCGGGCACGTATGAGCTGACGTTCGACCCGCCAACCCGGGAAGCACTCGAGGCATCTGTTCCGGGCCTCGACCGGCTGTCCGCCGAACGGGTTCGGGAGGAACTCGTAAAAGTCCTGGCCGCTCGCCATCCCTCCCACGCGCTTCGGCTGTATCGTGATACGGGAGCGCTGGGAGTGTGGTACCCGGAGATCGCCAGGCACGCCTACGACGCCGGGTGGGATGAGGCTCTGGCCGCGATCGACGAGTTGAATCCCCGAGACGGTTTGCTCCGCCTGTGCCGCCTCCTGCTCGTGATTCCGGCTCTGCGTTCGGACGAGGAGGAGATAGACCCCGGTATGGCGGCCGTGGCGACGGTTGTAGCGCGGCTGAAGTTGTCGAAGGCCGAACAGCGGCGCATCCTGCACCTGTACCGGCATTTCCTTCCCCTGGTGAGTCCCGTCGACTCGTCCGCACAAGTTCGCGAATGGCTCAGCGAAATCGGTCCCGGAACGGAGCGCGATCTGTTTCGGATGCACTTCGCGGCCGCGCGCGCCGCCGGGGCGGAGGACTCGGTCAACGCGCTCGTGTTCATGTGGCGCCGCGTTCACGGGGAGAGGCTGAGCGGGGCGCCGATCGAACTGGCAGACCTGGCCCTGAACGGGACCGACATCCTCGCTCTGGGTGTGGAACCGGGACCCCTCGTCCGGCTTCTGCTCGATGAATTGCACGCACGTGTACTGGAGGACCCGGACCTGAACACGCAGGAAGCGTTGCTGCGGGAGGCCCGGGAGCTGGTTGACATGGCGGGGCTGGGTCAGACCTCGAAGGAGCCGGAGGAAAAGTGAAGCACGACGCTCCGGATCTGTTCGCCAACTCCGTCGCCGGCCCGTTCGCAGGCCTAACGGACCACGTCCCGCTGGCGGCTCGGCTCAGGCCCAGGTCGTTCGATGAATTCGTCGGTCAGGATAAGCTCGTCGCGCCGGGCCGTCCGCTGCGCCTCCTGATCGATAACGACCGGCTGCCCAGCCTGATCCTCTGGGGACCGCCCGG
>JAOTWC010000313.1 GCA_029863105.1 Gemmatimonadota bacterium
GATGGAGATAGAATACAAATGACCTGGTCAGGCACCCGTCACACATGATTGGCCAAACAATATCCCATTTCAGAATCCTCGAGAAGCTGGGCGGTGGCGGGATGGGGGTCGTGTATCTGGCCGAGGACCAGCACCTGGATCGGCGCGTCGCCCTCAAGTTTCTTCCGCCCCATCTGAGTACGGACGAAGAGGCCAAACAGCGCTTCATTCAAGAGGCAAAGGCGGCCTCGGCCCTCAACCATCAGAACATCTGCACGATTCACGACATCGACGAGTCGGAGCCTGCCCCCGGAGAGCCGGGGGGGCAGCTCTTCATCGCCATGGCTCACTATGAGGGCGAAACGCTGAAGAAGAAGCTGGAAGCTGGAGCGTTGTCTTTAGAGGAGACTGCAGCCATCGGGCGTCAGGTGGCGGAGGGATTGGCCAAGGCGCACGAGAAAGGGATCATCCACCGAGATATCAAGCCGGCCAACGTCATGATGACCGATGACGGGCGGGTAGTGATACTGGACTTCGGACTGGCGAAGCTGGCGGGCTCCCTCGGTCTCACGAAGTCGGGCAGCACGCTGGGTACGGCCTTCTACATGTCACCCGAGCAGATACGAGGAGAGGAGGTCGACAGGCGGACGGATATCTGGAGCCTCGGGGTGCTCCTCTACGAAATGCTCCTGGGCCAGAAGCCATTCGTCGGCGATTACGAACAGGCCATCAGCTACGCCATTTTGAACTGCGAGCCGTCACCCGTTTCGGGAGCCTCGGAGAACGTCTACCGAGTTGTGGAGCGCTGCCTGGCAAAAGACCCGGACGAGCGTTATCAGAATTGCCATGAACTGTTGAACGACTTAAAGGCAGGCGATACCGCACCTTCTCTGGACCAAAAGCCCACGGGTGCTACGGCGCCGAGACGAAGTCTTGGTATAGGGGTCACAATCGGCGTCATCACTCTCATTGTCGTCATCGCGGCTGTCGCTGCCGTCCTCTTGTTGCGTTCTACTGGCGGACCCGAGATGGTTCTTGGTAAGTCCTACCCTCTTTTGACGACGCGGGCATTGGAAGACTCTCCTACGTGGTCGCCGACCGGTGACAGAATCGCGTACCATTCTCGCGCATCAGGGAATTCGGATATCTGGGTCGTCACCATCGGCGGTGGCGCCCCGGTAAACGTCACGGAGGATTCGGAGGATGAAGACACCTATCCCGCATGGTCTCCCGACGGATCCCGGCTTGCCTTCCTTTCCAGTCGCAGCGGCGGAGGGCTGTTCGTCATGCCGATGCCGCCCGCGCAGCCCCGTCGGATTGCGGCACCTCCCATGGTCCAGTCCCGGCCCGCGTGGTCACCGGACGGATCCACGCTGTCCTACACCGTGGGCGACACGCTTAAGATGGTGGATCTTATCTCCGGACGGACGGAAGACGTACTGCTCGAGGGCACCAACCTGCGGAGATGGGACCTGTCGTTCTCACCGGACGGTCGCTTCCTCGCCTATGTGGACGCCGGTCAGCGGGAATCCGAGTCTGATCGGTTGTGGGTCATGACCATGTCTGACGGTTCCACCGTGCCGATCACGATGCGTCATGGCGCCTTCAGGAGCCCGTTCTGGGATCCGACTGGCGAGGCGCTCTTCTTTGTTTCCAACCTGGGCGGCATCACGGATATCTGGAAGCAGTCGCTGAACAAGTCGGGGCGACCAGTTGGTGAACTCACCCGGGTTACCAACGGCATCGGAATCAGAGACTTATCCGCCTCAGCGACGGGCGCTGCCATCGCATTCTCGAAGGGTCATTATATCGGCGCGTGGAACCTGTGGAAGGTCCCTATTCTGAATGACCGACTTGCCACATGGGCCGATGCCGAGAAGCTCACGGACGATTCTGCCCTGATCGAGTGGTCGGACCTCTCTGCGGACGGCAATCGACTGCTGTTCAGTTCCGATCGACTCGGGAATCAGGACCTGTGGCTCAAGGATCTTGAGACAGGTGAACTCACCCAGCTCACCGCGAATCCAGAAAACGACTGGGGACCAAGGTGGTCACCGGACGAATCGGAGATCGTCTTCTATTCCGACCGGGCTGGGAATCGAGACATCTTCGTGTTGTCCGTCGAATCGGGATTCGTTCGCCAGATAACCGATCGTCCAACAGAGCAAGTACTACACCCCGACTGGTCTCCCGATGGAAGTGAGATCTGGTTCGCGGTTTGGACAGGCTCGCAGATCATATCGTCCATTCCGTCCGTGGGTGGCACCGCGACAGAGCGGTTCCGTGGTTTCTTGCCACGCTGGTCGCCCGCTGGCGTTTACATGTCCTATCGTGATCGGCGTGGTGTATGGCTGTCCTCCGGGCAGGGGCCGTCTAAACTGCTGACCTCAGAATATGAGTGCGGCGGATGGACAGCGAATGGCCGGCACCCTCTTTGCACCAAGGAAGACGACATCTACGAACTAGACCTGGCCGGCACGGCGCGGCGACTGACGGACTTGTCGGGAGCTGAGGGAAAGCTTGGGCTAAGCTACTCCATCTCCGCAGCAGAGGATTTCATGGTTTTCAGCTGGGACGAAGAGGTGAGCGATGTGTGGGTCATGGAGATAGAATACGAGTGATGTGACTCTACACTTCGTGTTGCCGTTTCTCGCCGCATACGATTGCTTTGGGTGACACTGGACCGCCGGGGCAGCCGATGTAATTCACTCCGCCG
>JAOTWC010000314.1 GCA_029863105.1 Gemmatimonadota bacterium
CACGAGATTTCGCTTCCCTTCCCGTGCAACACTTCCACGGCCTCGGAGTAACTCATTCGGTCGAACGGAGCCACGATCGCTTCCAGCCTGGCGACATCGCGGTCCAATTCCGCCAGTTCGACCTGACTCCGCTCCAGGACACGGCGCACGATCGCGCAGACGAATTCCTCCTGGAGCGCCATATTCCCCTCACTGTCCAGCCAGGCCACTTCGGGCTCGACCATCCAGAACTCCGTCAGATGACGCCGGGTCTTGGATTTCTCCGCCCGGAACGTCGGCCCGAAGCAATACACCTTTCCAAGAGCCGCAGCGGCCGGCTCCAGGTACAGCTGACCCGTTTGTGCCAGGTAGGCCTTGCCGAGGTCGAAGTACTCCGTTTCGAACAGGGTGCCTGCGGATTCACCGATCGCACCCGTCAGAATCGGCGTATCGACCAGCGTGAACTCCCGTTCGTAGAAGAACTCGCGGATGGCGTGGATAATCTCGTCGCGTATGCGGAGTATCGCGCGCTGACGTCCGTGGCGGAGCCACAGATGGCGATGGTTGAGGAGAAAATCGATCCCGTGCTGTTTGGGCTGGATCGGGTAATCGGTCGACCGCCCGACGATTTGCACGTCCCTCGCCAGCAATTCGACACCGCCCGGCGAGCGTTCGTCCTGTTTCACTTCCCCCTCGACCAGGAGGCTCGCCTCGTAGTCCAGTCCGCCCACGGCTTCCCAGGCGGCGTCATCCAAATCGTTTCGGGCACATACGACCTGGACCCACCCGGTCCCGTCGCGAACGACGAGGAAAGCGATCTTCCCGCTGGAGCGAAGCTGCTGCACCCAGCCCCGCAGCGTGACGGTCTGACCCACCAGGGTGGCGAGACTTCTGATTTCGGTGTTCATGGCGCGTAGACTAGACCGGTTCGCCGGGAGCGTCAACGACGGTTCACCCGATGCCGAACCTGCGCTCGCGGTCTTCATAGCGCTCAGCGATCGCGCGCGCGAACTGCCGGTTCGGGCCAAGAGACAGGTCCGGATCCTCGGCAACGAGCTTCCGAGCAACCCGACGGGCATGTTCGAGAAGTTCAACATCAGTGGCAAGGTTGGCGAAGCGCAGCCCCGGTACGCCATGCTGTTCGGCACCGAACAGGTCGCCCTGTCCCCTCAGGCGAAGGTCCTCGGTGGCGATCCGAAACCCGTCGGTCGTGGACTCGAAAGCCCGGAGCCGCTCTGGTGGTTCCGAACCGGCGTAGAACGCCACGCACCAGCTCTGCTCGGCTCCTCGCCCGACCCGACCTCGAAGTTGATGGAGCTGGGCCAGCCCGAACCTCTCGGCGTGCTCCACGAACAGCACGGTGGCATTCGGCACGTCGATACCGACCTCGATCACAGTCGTGGCGACGAGTACATCGGTCTCGCCTGCGAGGAACCGACGCATGACAGCATCTTTCTCGGAGGACGGCATCTGGCCATGCAGCAGGTCCACGATGTGCGCCGGGAATCGAGCGACCAGCTCGTCCCGGCCCGCCGTCGCCGCTCCTGCGTCCACGACCTCCGATTCTTCGATCAGCGGATACACGATGTAGGCCTGCCGGCCTTCCGACAGGCGGGCCTCGAGCCACTCAAGCGCCGCCGGACGAGCCGCATAGGGCCTGACACCCGTGACGACCGGCCGGCGACCGGGGGGCAGTTCATCGATCGTGCTTATGTCCAGGTCGCCGTACAGAGCCAGGGCCAGAGAGCGCGGAATGGGCGTGGCCGACATCACGAGGACGTCGGGTGCCCCACTGGATTCCGCGAGCGCCCTGCGCTGGTCCACACCAAACCGATGCTGCTCGTCGATCACGGCGAGTCCAGGTCTGTCCAGCGTCACACCCTGCTGGATCAGCGCCTGCGTGCCCACGGCAGCACGAACGGAGCCGTCGGCGAGCCCCGACAGGATCCCGGCCCTTCGAGTCCCGGCTTGCCCCCCCGTCAGCAGGGCGAGCTCCACGCCGAGGGGCTCGAACCAGGCCCCCAGCGTGGCTGCGTGCTGCTCGGCCAACAACTCGGTCGGCGCCATCAACAACGCCTGCGTGTCGTTCTCGACCGCCCTGAGCATGGCGGCTGCGGCGATCACCGTCTTCCCGCTGCCGACGTCTCCGTGCAGCAGTCGATACATGCGGCGGCCCGAGCCCATGTCGGCCAGGATTTCGTCCAGGCTGCGCTGCTGAGCGGCGGTCAACCGGAACGGCAGATTATCGAGAAACTGTCCGGATAACCGGGCCGGCGCGACCATGGCCGTGCCGGCTTCCCGCCCGAGCATCTCCCGGGAACGGGCATGCAGCAGCTGAAGGAAGAACAGCTCCTCGTAAGCGAGTCGCCGACGTGCTGGCTCTACATCGGCCAGAGACGTCGGTCGGTGGAGGCTCCGGATCGCCTGGTCGAGGCTCGGAAGCGACAGATCCGCACGCCAGGACTCCCGGAGCAATTCCGCATCCTTGAGCTCAGGCAACAAAGCATCGAGATTGTCTTCCACGATCGCCCTGATTTGCTTATGCCCCAGGCCCTCCGTGGCCGAATAGATCGGGAAGACCCTTCCCTCCGGCTCGGGCAGCTTCGAATCCGAGCCGGAGTCGAGAATCGTGAACTCCCGCGGTCGCAGCTGGGGACCGTGGAAGAAGCCGACCGAACCCGTGACGAGCAACAGATCGCCGCGGCTGAT
>JAOTWC010000315.1 GCA_029863105.1 Gemmatimonadota bacterium
CGACGCCAAAATCGCGCGGGTGAAACGCCTGCCTCCAGGTGCGAAGCGGGTGCCCCTCGGGCCTGTTCAGTTCCGCGTACGCGTGCCGAATCATGTAGAAGAAATTCTGGTAGAACCCGAACAGCACGTGCAGCCCGTGCTCGAGAATCCTGCCGTCCTTGCCGCGACCGCTGGCTCCCTTGCCGCCCAGGCGCCAGCCCATCTGGTAGACGGTGATGTCATAGCGGTCCCTGAGTTCCTGGGTCGAGGTCAACCAGTACAGGGCTGACATGACCGAGGGGCCGCCGCCCAGGACGGCAATCTTCTGTCGGGTTTCGCTCACGTATCGCGCTCCTGGAGGGGGTAGAAGCTTGGGAAACTAGGAGGGTGCACGCGGTGGCGCGAGACAACGGAGCTCCCGGAGGATGGCGAGCCGGGCGCTCCCGGAGAACTCGGGAGCGCCGTCAGGCTCGCGGAGGGATTGCGCTACGCCGCTGTCGCGTCCTTCCGAAACCGGTTGTACAGCCACGCCAGCAGGGCCCCGCCGATCGCACCGTCGATGACCGCGTACATCGTGACGACCAGGACCGACCCGTATCCGCCCGGCCCGTCGTACCCGGGATATATCGAAGCGCCGAAGTCGAGAAAATGAGCGCCGTAGCTGCCGCCAACCTGGTTGGCGAGGGCGACGAGCAGAAAGACGCCGCCCCACAGGATACCGCAGGCAAGCGCCAGGGAACGCACGCAGAGTTTCACGAAGCCTCCCGTGTGAGAGAGTGATTCAAACTGTACGACGGGACGCGGCGGCCGCCGACGCCCCTGCCGCTCAGGGGACGGACAGGAAGGCTGCTATTCGATCCCGGTCAGCCTCGTCGAGCGGCGCGATGCCCATCGGACCAGCGTAGGTCTGCATACGTGCGAGAACCGGCCCCCATTCCGCTGCCGCGTGTGCCGATGGAGACGGCGTTTCATGGCAGATCGAGCACCGTTCGCGGTAGAGTTCCGATTCGGGATCGCCACGCAGATCGCCGGGCTGCGCAACCGGTAACGCATTGCGCTGCAGATAGCTGACCAGCGTGTCACTGTCCGCCGCCGACGGGAGGTACGAACTCGCGAAGCCCGACATCCGGATCTCGCCCACGAGTTCCCGGGTCAACGGCCCCCCCATGTGGTCGCGCAGGGTCGCCGCACGGAGGACCATCCGGCGAAGCAGGATCGGCCATTCCGCAGCCGCATGCATGCGCGGCGTGGGAATCGCGTGACACTGGACGCAATATGCCGTAAGGAGACCTGCTCCGCGGGAGAGAGGTTCCGGAAGGTCCGCCGGATCGAAGTTCGATGGCGGGAGGCCTGCCCCGAGCGAACTGATCATCCGCCAGCGCTGCCCCCGACTCAGGTCCGTGGTGGCGGCGCCCCCCAACTCCGACAGCGCGCTGTCCAGGGTGGTCAGCAGTTCCTCGGCTGGCGCCTCCTCAGCCGGCTGGCAACCGGGCGCCGCCAGAACGAGAAACGGAATTAGAAACACAGCCAGTTTGCTGTTGCGGCTGCTTGATTTAGCGGCATGGGAGTCGTTCATTGTGCACTGCTCCTGAGGAAGCTCCCGGCGGATCACGCTAAACCGATCCGCTTGTCCGTAATCTACGCCTGCGACCCGCGTACCCGCTACTCGGCGGGCGCTTCCCGCGTTATCATGCCGGCGGTGATCGACGGAAGGCCTACCCACTGTGAGGAGAGTCGTATGCGGACGGTCAAACTTGGCATGATGCTGGCGACTACGGCGGGTCTGTCGGGCTGCCTGTTCGCCGCGGCGGCGGGCGCCGGCGGCGCCATAGCGCTGACCGGCCACACCGCGGAGGCGATCGTCGCACGCCCCGTGTCCGACATGGCCGACGCGGCGGAACGGGTCCTGGGCGAAGAGCAGGTGGCCATCACGGCGTCCCGCACGGAAGACAGCGGGGCCACACGGGTCTTCGAAGGCAGGAAGGGCGACCTCGACGTGACCGTGACGATCGAGGGCAACGAAAATGGCACCAGGTTGCGGGTCAGCGCTCAGCGCTCGGTAGCCAGCTGGGATGACGATTACGCCAAGGAACTGCTGGCGAAAATCATCGCGTAGTGGCCCTGTCGGGCTACATGAAGAACCGACGGACGCCGAGCCAGACTAGGGGCAGGCTCGCGATCACTGTTTGGAGGCAGGGTCTGAAAGACGGTCGGCCCGCACGTGTCGCGGCGACGCACCGGAGCAGGGCGGGAATCGCGACGACGAGGCTGAGCAGGGCGGGAAGGAGCAGGATCGGGGCGGCCGCCCAGGAGCCCCACCCGTCGAACTTGCCCACGTAGATTTCTGCCGCCAGCAGTGAGGCCAGCGGCAGCCAGCAGAGCCAGCGCAGCGCACCTGGCGATCCGCTTCCGGCACCCTCCGCAGCGGGCGTCCGCGGGTCCCCGTCGGAATCCAGCATTTCACACAGTAGACACCGAATACGAGTGGCAGCAAGGCCGCCCAGGATGGACCGAACGTGCTATATTCTTACGGGTGGCGACCGCGCCCGCCGAGGCGTGACTTTGAGCAACCAGGGGACGGGTAACGATACGGTGGAAGCGAACGAACCGAAGCGACGGACGGGAGTCCGTGAGAAGATGCGACCCGAGATTCCAAGCGGGATCGAGATCCTGCACGACCCGGCGTTCAACAA
>JAOTWC010000316.1 GCA_029863105.1 Gemmatimonadota bacterium
TCCGTCTCGCGCCGGGCGGGACCGTCGCACGCCGGACACTCGACCTCGTAGAACGAGCGGTCCTTGGCGAGGGGCGCTACGCCGTCGTCACCCGGCTTGAAGTCCTCGACGTATGGAAGGACGACGGGAAGCTGATCCTCGGGAACGGGCACCGGGCCGCAGGCATCGCAGTAGATGATCGGAATCGGTGGACCCCAATAGCGTTGCCGCGAGATGCACCAGTCATGCAACCGGTACGTTACGGTCGCCTCGGCGAGGCCGCGCTCGGCGAGCCACGCGACAATCCGCCCGGCGGCCTCCGTGGCCGCGGTGCCGGAAAAGTCTCCCGAGTTGATGAGCCTTTCATTCTCCGTGTGCTCGGTGAACGCCGCCGCGAGTTCTTCGGTCCCACGCGCGCCTGCGGAGTCGTCCGAGTCCGCCGCCACGACGACCGGGACGACGGGCAGACCGTACCGGATCGCGAACTCGAAGTCCCGCTGGTCGTGCGCGGGAACCGCCATGATCGCGCCCGTGCCGTACTCCATCAGCACGTAGTCCGCGATCCAGATCGGCACGGGTTCGCCCGTGGCCGGATTTGTCGCGAACCCCCCGGTGAACACACCCGTCTTGGCCCGGTCATCCGCTTTTTGACGCGCCTTCAAGTCGAGCGAGGCCGCCTCCTGCCGGTAGCGGTCGATGACGACGCGACACTCCGGACTCGTCACGACATCCACTGCCGGGTGCTCGGGTGCCAGGACCATGAACGTCGCCCCGAACACCGTATCGGGGCGCGTGGTGAAGACCTCGATGGGGTCGGTCCCGTCTACCGGGAAGCGGAGCGAGGCGCCTTCCGAGCGACCGATCCAGTTGCGCTGCGCCGTGAGCGTGGTCGGCGACCAGTCGATCGTGTCGAGATTCGCCAGCAGGCGCTCCGTGTACTCCGTAATCCGAAAGAACCACTGGCTCAGCATGCGCTGCGTTACGACCGTTTGACAGCGCTCGCACTCGCCGGCGATCACCTGCTCGTTCGCCAGGACGGTTTTGCACGAGGGACACCAGTTGACCGGGGCCTCCTTCTTCACGGCAAGGCCCGCTTCGTAGAGCTTCAGGAAGATCCACTGTGTCCATCGGTAGTAGTCGGGATCCGTCGTGTCGACTGTATGCTCCCAGTCGTACATGATTCCGGTGTTTTTCAGCTGGCGCGTGAAGTTCCCGATGTTACTTGGAATCAGCTTCATCGGATGGACGTTCAGCTTCAGCGCGTGGTTCTCGGAGTGGATGCCGAATGCATCGAACCCGATCGGCTGGAACACGTCGTTCCCGCGCAGACGCTGGAAACGGCCGTGGAAGTCGGCACCGGTGAACGCATACATGTTCCCGACGTGCAGGCCCTCGGCGGACGGATACGGGAACATCATCAGGTTGTAGAAGGGCGCCTTGGCCGAATCCAGGTCCGGCTGGTTGGTCCGGTTCCGGTCCCAGTACTCCTGCCACTTCCTCTCGATCGCCGCTGCGTCGTACATCCGATCTCCTGAAACGGTACCTGTGTGATGGACCGCCCATAATGCGGTCAAGCATCGGCCGCGACCACCCTCCCGCCTGCTTCGCAGCGTCTTGCCGCCCCCCGGGCCGGTGACTACCGTCCCCACCGGCCATGAACTCAAGCAAATCCGCAGACAAGGTACACCCGGGAATCGCCCTCGCGCTGCTGCGCTCGCTGCGCGATCAGGACACCCCCGAGGAGTCGCTCGAGGACGAGACGTTTGTCGACAGTCTTCCTCGGCGGCTCGGGTTGAATGACGTGGTGAACGTCCAGATGCGACGGTATGCCGACCTGCGGGATCGGGGCCAGTCTCTCGCGCTGTCGGAATTCCTGGATCTCGTTCGGCTGATTTCGCGACGACCCGACGCCCGGGCGATCTTCGGCACCGCCGGGAGAGTGCTTGCGGTGGAACGGTTCGCCGATTCCGGAGTGCTGCGGCGGGCGGCGCGCCGGCTGTCCACGGAAAAGGCCCGGCGGCGCAAGCTGGTGCGCTCGATGTCGAGCGCGGCGAGGGCCCTCAGCCCGGGTGTCCGGCTGGAGGCGGACCGCGAACCCCCTGCCCTGATGCTGGAGGATTTCGCTCTCGCCCCGGCAGGCGTGCACGGAAACGCCTGCGAGATATTGACCGCCGCGCTTGACGTGTGCGTTTCGGAGATGTGGTACGCCGACCTGTCGGTTCAACACGCCCAATGCCAGGGCCGTGGTGACACGCACTGCGTCTGGTCCCTGATCCCCGCGGACGGGAATGCCGGTTGAGATGATCGATCGACGACGGTTCGTCGGGCTGTCCGTCGGGCTGTCCGTCGTCGGATTGAGCAGTCCGAGCTTCCGTCTACTTGCAGCGGCCGGCCCGACATGTGACGGCAGATTGTTCGAGATTTCCCTCGCTCAGTGGTCGCTGCACCGGATGCTGCAGGCCGGCGAGCTGAATGCGCTCGCGTTTCCGACGTTCGCCCGGCGGCGATTCGACCTCGGAGCGGTCGAGTATGTAAACACGTTCTTCAAACACAGGGTCACGGATCGTGCCTACCTGGGAGAGCTCAGATCCAGGGCCGGCGATGCGGACGTGAGCAGTCTGTTGATCATGGTCGACGCGGAAGGGCGACTGGGTGATCCGGACGCCAACGCGCGGACGGTCG
>JAOTWC010000317.1 GCA_029863105.1 Gemmatimonadota bacterium
GTTCACAACAAGGGCCTGATCGTCGCATACGTGGCCACCATCGCCCACCACGTGGACATTGGCGGCGGAACGCCTGGCAGCATCGGGCTCTTCGAGGAGATCTATCAAGAGGGCCTCCAGATCCCGCCGGTGAAGATCGTGAAAGCCGGACAAGTGGATGAGGAATTACTCTCGTTGATCACACGCAACGTCAGATCTCAGCGCGAGACGGCCGGTGACCTACGAGCGCAGATAGCAGGGGTCAACATCGGCGAGCGACGAATCGTCGACCTCATACGGCAACATCAGGTCAGCGCGTTCGCCGATCTCTGTGATGCAGTCATCGACCACGGAGAACGCGTCACCCGGAGCGCTATCGCTGCGTCGGTTCCGGACGGACGCTACGGCTCCGTAGGCTATCTAGACGATGACGGGTTCGATGACCGCCCCGTCGAGGTCGTTGTCGACATCGAAGTATCCGACGGTACGGTCGTGTACGACCTGCGCCGCTCGGCGGCTCAACGTCGAGCATCGATCAACACGACTTATGCGATGTCCTTCTCGGCGTGCGCGTACACGCTGCGAGCCCTCCTCGGCGACACCGACATCCCCGTCAATGAAGGCTTCTACCGGTGTATCGACGTGCTCACGGAGCCGGGGACAGTGTGCGACGCCCTTCGACCGGCGGCGATCGGCGCCGGAGCGGACGTCGGCGGGCGCGTGCTGGAGGTTGCGCTGTCGGCGTTCGGTAAGCGACTCCCTCATCGCGTGCCGGCAGACACCAAGGGAACCATGTGCAACGTGGGTTTCGGAGGCATCGACCCACGCACGGGTGAGTCGTTCGCGTTCTATGAGGCTCAGGCGGGTGGGTACGGAGGACGCCAAGGGCTGGATGGCATGGATGCAGTGCAGCCACACATGCAAAACACGGAGAATTCGCCGATCGAGGAAACCGAGGCGAATTACCCGGTCGCGATCACCAGGTACGAGCTCATAGAAGGATCGGGGGGCGCCGGGGAGTTCCGCGGTGGCATGGGGCTCCGCCGCGACTATCAATTCGAAGGAGACGTCAAGCTGTCCATCATGGCCGACAGGGTGAAGTTCTCCCCCCAGGGACTCGCTGGCGGGTTACCAGGGCATCCCTGCAGATTCATCATCGACCCAGACGGCGAGGCGCGCCAGTTGCCGTCGAAGTTCTCGATCACCGTTCCCGCAGGAACGACGATGAGCGTTCAGATCGCGGGCGGAGGTGGATATGGAGATCCGAGCGATCGCGACCCGGCGGCGATCGCATCTGACCTAAAAAACGGGCTCATCAGCCGAGCTCAGGCAAAGCAACTCTACGGATACGGCGTATCGAACATCGGTGTGTCGCCGGATCTGGACACCCCGTGAGGGCACGTGTTGGCATCGACATCGGTGGCACCTTCACCGACGGCGTGGCATTCGACACAGCATCGGGAGCGATTGCCATCGAGAAGATGCTGACGACTCCCGCCGACTTGTCACATTCGTTTCTGGAGGTCTTCGACAGTCTCCTCGAACGGCTTGGCGCCGATCCTGAGGAAGTCGTCGAGATCTTGCATGCATCCACCATCGCGACGAACGCACTCCTCCAGCGGAGAGGTGCGACAGTCGGCCTCCTCGTGACCGAAGGATTCCGGGACATCCTGGAAATCGGAAGACAGGTCAGGTCCGAACTGTATGACCTGTTCACCCGGAAACCTGAGCCATTGGTCCCACGAGCTCGAGTCCACGAGATCCATGAGCGGATCGATCACCGGGGTGATGTCGTCGTCCCGATCGACCTCGACGGGGTCGAATCCGCAATCCGAGCCCTCAGGGACGCGGGAGTAGATTCAATCGCCATTTGTTTCCTGCACTCCTACCGGAATCCGACCCACGAACTCCTCGCCGAAGAACTCATCCGTGATCGGTTCTCGGAGATCTTCCTGTCGGTGTCGTCCCGGATCGCACCCGAGATCAAGGAGTACTGGAGGGCATCCACAACCTCCGTCAACGCCTTCGTCGGGCCGGTCGTTCGACGATATCTGGATCGGATCCAGTCTGGCCTACGAGCACGGGGATACGAGAACGCCATCGGGATCATGCACTCGGGAGGAGGCATCGAGAGCCTCCGCTCGATTTCACATCGCCCATTCCAGATGATCGAGTCCGGTCCTGCCGCAGGGGTTGCGGGCGCTGCACACTTCGCAAGCACATTGGGCTTCCAGAACGGCCTGACCTTCGACATGGGCGGCACGACGGCCAAGGCCGGCCTCATCCTCCGCGGAGTGAGCCGTGTACTTCCCGAATTCGAGGTGGCTGCTGAACGCGGTTCGGGCGCGTCCTTAGCCAAGGCCAGCGGATACCCCATCCTGGGTGAAGTCGTGGACCTCGTGGAAGTGGGTGCCGGCGGAGGCAGCCTCGCGTGGATCGACGATGGCGGACACCTCCGAGTCGGACCCCATGGAGCTGGCTCGGATCCCGGGCCGGCTTCGTATGCCCTCGGCGGGGAACAGGCGACGATCACCGATGCAAACCTGCTGCTCGGTCGCCTGAACCCGGAGTACTTTCTCGGTGGACGCATGGCGTTGGATCGGGATGCGGCAGAACGCGCTCTCGAGTCCATCGCGCAGCCGCTCGGCCTTTCGACGGTGGAAGCCGCGCGCGGGGTC
>JAOTWC010000023.1 GCA_029863105.1 Gemmatimonadota bacterium
CTTCGCTCTCGTGAACGGCTCGAGGCCGAGGCTCCTGACAAGTACTCAACACGCCACCGGCCTCTGACGCTATTAGCGAAGGTTGGACCTCAGGTTCCCGTCCGCTAAGCTTCTCGAATGCGAATTCCCAGATCAGGTGTAGCCGTAGCGTCCAGCACAAAGGTAGCTGCCGAGGCGGGGGCCGCCATCGCGCGAGAGGGTGGCAACGCGGTGGACGCCGCCATCGCCGCGGCCTGGGTCGGAGCGGTCGCGGAGCCGGGGATCTGTGCACCGGGAAGTGGTGGTTTCGTGACCGTATGGGGACCGGGTGCCGATCCTGTAACGATCGACGGCTACATCGAGATGCCCGGTCGCGGCCTGCCGCCGGAACGATTCGGGAAGGGAACGCAGGAAATCCACCTGGAATACGGGGGCGGCGTATCCATGCACGTCGGGCACGGCTCCGTGGGTACGCCCGGAGGGCCAGCGGCTCTGTCCGTCGCCTCGGAGCTCTACGGTCGGGTTCCGTGGGCGGTTGCGCTCGAGCCGGCCCTCGAACTTGCGACCAACGGATTCGAGCTTTCGCCGCCGGCACGCCAGTACCTGGAATTCTCCGGCGCTAAGGTGTTCGGTTGGCATCCGGACAGCCGAAAAGCACTCCACCACGAGGATGGATCGCTGATCGAAGTCGGTGAGCGGATCTATATCGAAGGGCTCGCGGACAGCCTCGACAGGATCTCCCGCAACGGAGCCGCGGATTTCTACACGGGTGAAATCGGGCACGCGATCGCGGCGGATATGGCAGAAAACGGCGGACTCGTCACGGCGGACGATCTGGCCGAGTACCGGCCCGTTGTGCGCGACGCACTTGTCGGACCCGTGGGAGACTGGATTGTCGCCACAAATCCATCGCCGGCGATCGGGGGTGTAGTCCTGGGAGCGATGCTCAGGCTGATCGGCGAACGACCTTCGAACCCCTGGTCGCGTGAGGATGTGGAGCACATGGTCGAGGTCCAGAAGTCGGTTCTCGGATACCGGCGCGATCACGTCGACATGCGGGAGGACATCGAGGCAGCGATCGCGGAGATGCAGGCAGCTTTCCGATCACCATCCACCGTGCACACGTCGGTCGTCGATTCGGATGGTCTCGCGTGCTCGATCACATTGTCGGCGGGCTACGGCTCCGGGGTGATGGTTCCGGGGACGGGCCTCTGGCTCAACAACTGCCTCGGCGAGATCGAACTGAATCGCCGTGGGCTCCACACATGGCCCGTCGGGTCGCGGCTCGTTTCGAATATGTCGCCCACCGTGGCCCGGGATTCCACCGGGAGAGTGCTTTCGATCGGTTCACCGGGCGCGGATCGGATTACGACCGCCATCTGGCAGGTGTTCGCAAACCACGCGAACGCCGGGATGTCGTTGGCCGGCTCGATCGGGCATCCGCGGATGCACCTCGAGATGACGGACGATGGTCCGCGCATGGTCGCGGAGCCTGGAATCCCGACGGATCTTGGCGGGATTCCGTGGCGGACGACGACGGGACCGTCGATGTACTTCGGCGGCGTGGGCGTCGCCGAGTGGTCGCCCGGCGGCGGCCTGGTCGCGGAGTCGGATCCGCGACGCTCGGGCGGCACCGCGATCGTGGAAACCAGGGGTTAGCCGGCCGGCGCCTCTGCTACCTCGGTATACCGAAAGCAGCTCGTTTCGTGATCGTTGACCATGCCGGCTGCCTGCATGAAGGCGTAGCAGATCGTTGAGCCCACGAACCGGAACCCCTCGGCTTTCAGCGCTTTGCTCATGGCGTCGGACTCGGTGGTCCTCGCAGGTATCATGTCGACCGACGCCCACGAATTCTGCAGGGTCCGGCCATCCGTGAACTGCCAGATCCAGGCATCGAACGATCCATGTTCGTCCAGCAGACGCAGAAGCACCCGGGCGTTGCCGATAGTGGCGTCCACCTTCAGCCGATTTCGCACGATACCGGCGTCGGCCAGCAGTCGCTGGCGTTCCCGTTCGCCGTACCCGGCGATCCGTTTGGCGTCGAAACCGTCGAACGCCGCGCGGAAGTTCTCACGCTTGTGCAGGATCGTCCGCCAGCTCAAACCGGCCTGGAAGGCGTCGAGCACGAGGAACTCGAACAGTTTCTGATCGTCGTGAACGGGCACGCCCCACTCCTCGTCGTGATAGGCGACCATCAGCGGGTCCGTCCCGGCCCAGGCGCAACGTGGCATTCGATCTCCCCTGTATCCGCAGTGGCATCACCCGTATGCACGGGAAAGGATAGCCGGGCCGCGGGCCGCTCGACATTCCTTTACTCGGCGGTTATCCATTCGCGACCATGAATCAGACTTCCCGAACCACCGGACCCCCGCAGCCCCAGACCGTCGTCCAGACCCAGGGCGCCGGCCTCGGGACTTTCGGTGGGGTGTTCACGCCGTCGATTCTCACGATCCTCGGCGTCATCATGTACCTTCGGTTCGGCTGGGTCGTGGGCAATGTCGGGCTGCTCGCGACGCTGCTGATCGTCACGATCGCCACGTCGATCACGTTTCTGACCGCCCTGTCGATCTCGGCCATCGCCACGGATCAGCGTGTTCGGGTCGGCGGTGCGTATTACATGATCAGCCGCTCGCTCGGACTCGAGACGGGCGGCGCCGTGGGGATTCCGCTGTTCTTCGCCCAGGCCCTGTCCGTTGCCCTGTACACGATCGGGTTTGCCGAGAGCCTCGTGAACGTGTTCCCGGTTCTCGATCAGCGGCTGGTCGGGCTGGTTACTACCTTAGCCGTCGCAGCCCTCGCTCTCACATCGGCGCGGGCGGCGATTCGAGCGCAGTACTTCATCATGGCTGCGATCGGGCTCTCGTTGCTCTCTCTGCTGGCCGGCGGTTCGGTCGGACCCGAGGCGCACGACGCGCTCAACGCCCCGGTTGGCGACCTGACACGCCACGGATTCTGGGTCGTATTCGCCGTGTTCTTTCCCGCCGTCACGGGAATCATGTCGGGAGTGAACATGTCCGGGGATCTCGCCGATCCCGGAAAGTCCATCCCGCGCGGGACGCTGGCAGCCGTCGGCGTCGGCTACGTGATCTACATGGTGCTGCCGGTAATCCTGGCGGCGCGCGCCGGCTCCGCCCAGCTACTGAGTGACCCGATGATCATGCGTCGCATGGCATTCTGGGGCGACGCGATTCTACTGGGCGTATGGGGGGCCACGCTGTCGAGCGCCGTCGGCAGCATCATGGGCGCTCCGCGCGTGCTTCAGGCGCTGGCCCGGGACGGAATCCTCCCGGGACCGCTGCGGCTGCTGGGAAGGGGAAGCGGTGAGGACGATTCGCCGCGGGTCGGCACGATCGCGACGCTGTGCATCGCGCTCGCCGCCGTGTGGCTCGGCGACCTGAACCTCATCGCGCCGATCCTCACGATGTTCTTCCTCACGACGTACGGCGTTCTAAACGTGGCGGCAGGCCTAGAGCGCGCGCTGGGCAGCCCTTCTTTCCGACCCCGTTTCCATGTTCCCTGGTATCTCTCGGCTCTCGGTGCGGTGGGCTGCATCAGCGTCATGATGCTGATCAATCCAGGGGCAACTGCCGTCGCCGCCGCGGTGGTCGTCGGCATCTACGTGTGGCTTCAGCGGCGTGAACTCCAGACGACCTGGGGCGACGTCCGGCGGGGCCTGTGGATGGCCGTCACCCGCGCCGGCCTGTTTCGGTTGCAGGACTCAAGCGATCCGAAGAACTGGCGGCCGCACTTGCTCGTTCTTTCCGGAGCGCCAACCCGCCGGTGGTACCTGATCGAATTCGCGAACTGGATCGCCCACCGGCGTGCTCTGGTCACGGTGAGCAGCGTACTCTCCGACGACGCGATCACCATCGATCGGCAACGCAAGATGGAACGGGCCATCAGTGATTACCTGGCCCGGCGCGGAGTGCAGGCGCTGATCCGGATCATCCGCGCGCCGGACGCGTTCGACGGGGCAACGCGCCTGATCGAAGCCTACGGCATCGGAGCGCTGACGCCGAACACGGTGCTGCTGGGCGACACGGAAATCGAACACCACCGGAGCGCCTACTGCGGAATGATCACCGGGTTCCACGACGCACGACGCAACGTCGTGATCCTGCACCACAATCACGAGCTCGATTTCGGCCGGCGTCGTCGGATCGACGTCTGGTGGGGAGGCCTCCAGAATAACGGAGGCTTGATGCTGACGGTCGCCTACCTGCTCCAGACCAGCTTTGCCTGGCGGGGTGCCGAATTGCACGTGAAGATGGTCGTGCCGACCGAGGAGGCGGCAGCCCCGGCGCAGGCGAACCTGAAGCGCATCGTCGACGGCCTGCGGACGGAGGCCAGTTGCGAGACGATCGTCGGGGGCGGCCGATCGTTTTTCGATATCTTTCGCGAGTCATCCGCCGGGGCCGATTTTGTGTTCATCGGCATGCGAACGCCGGACGCCGAGTGGGAAGCGTACTACGAGCGGGTGCAGGCGGGAGTCGCGGGCATGCCGAGCACAGCCTTCGTACTCGCCGCGGAAGACATCGCGTTCGGTGAGATCCTCGTCAAACCGGAAGGCTAGCTTGTCGCGTACGCATTCGGCCAGGCTGGTCCGGATGTCTCGGTACGAAATTCGCAGTACGTGCGTGGATGATGAGAGCCCCGAGCCTCGTTTGCATCGGATTTGTGCTGTGTTTCGCGCTAGTCTTCCCGGAGGGTGCGCGGGCACAGTTGATCTCGCCGGGAAAACTGTCCTCTCCCCATGGCGAGCTCGAGGGGATCCGGAACTGCACAAAATGTCACCAGTTGCGATCCGGTGGCATCGCGCCTGAACGCTGCCTGGCCTGCCATCAGCCACTCGCACGTCGAATTGCTGCCGGATCCGGGCTGCATCGGAGCGCCGATTATGAGCCCTGCGCCTCTTGCCATCAGGACCACCAGGGCGCCGACCACGACCTGATTCGCTGGGAACCCGAACGGTTCGACCACGATGACGTGCCGTACCCTCTGGAGGGGAGTCATGCCGGACTCGAGTGCGAGGCCTGCCATCAATCGCCGTTGATTCGTGATCGGCAGGTACGGTCCTTCAAAGGCCAGTACGGGGCCCTCAACCGCACGTTCCTGGGTCTCGATGCCACCTGTGCGGGCTGCCATGAGACCGACGACCCGCACGCAGGCGGGTTCGATCCGAAATCGTGCTCCGACTGCCACGATCAATCGGATTGGGCTGCGGCCGGGGCGTCCTTCGATCACCAGCAGACTCGATACCCGCTGACCGGTCGCCACCGCTCTGTGGAGTGCAATGCGTGTCATCGCTCCAACGCAGCCGATCCGGGTCGTACCTATGGCGGGTTGCGGTTCGCCGGCTGCGCCGACTGCCATACCGATCCGCACGACGGGGGAATGCAGGCGGCCTGTGCGCGCTGCCATTCCACCGACGACTGGAACCGGGTGAGCAGCGAGGATCTCCAGGCCGGGTTCGACCACGATCGCGTGTATCCACTCGAGGGAGCACATGCCGCGGCCGACTGCGAGGCCTGTCATGCGGAATCGCCCCGGACCGACGCCGAGATCCGCATGTCGTACCGGGCAGGGACGGGACGAGCCTACCCGACACCCATCGCCGACGACTGCACGTCGTGCCACCTAGACCTGCATCGGGGGGAGCTCGGGTCGCCGCCGACTACCGCCGTCTGCTCCGACTGTCACGGTTCGTCGGCATGGTATCCGGCCAATTTCGGCATCTCACGCCACGATGCAGAAACATCTTTCAGGCTGGTCGGGGCCCACATCGCGACACCGTGCAGCTCGTGCCACGCGGAGCCGCTCGGAGCCGGCCAGTTCGAAGTCGATGGCTCCACGTGCGACGGCTGCCATGCCGCCACGCAACCCCATGGCGATCAGTTCGCGGACCGCGGCTGCGACGACTGTCACGGCCAGGCTTCGTTCCGGATCGCTGACTTCGACCACGCGGGTACGGAGTACCCTCTCGACGGCGCGCACGTCGCGGTGGCATGTGCCGAATGTCACCAGGAAACCACGGATCCGGCCGGTCGACGTGTGGTGATCTATCGGCCCCTCGCCGTTGCCCGGTGCAGCGATTGTCACGGAGCATGAACATGGTCTCAGTTCGGATGGTTCTCAGGCTCGCGGCGCTGGCCGTTGTCGGGAGTGTGACCGGCGGTGCCTCGCTACTGCCGGCGCAGGAGAGCCCGCACGGTAGCACCACGCGCCCCCTCGAGTGCACGGCGTGCCATACGCAGGAAGCGTGGCGGCCGGTCAGGGAACCGATCCGTTTCGACCACTCCCGGGACACCGAATACACGCTGGAAGGCGCACACGTCGATGCGACGTGCGGGGGATGTCACATCGGCTGGAACTTCGCAGAGCCACGAGTGGGCGCTTCGGATTGCGGCGCCTGTCACGTCGACGTTCATCTGGGGAACCTGTCGACCGACTGCACGGCGTGTCACACCACCGAGTCGTTTCGTGACCTCCCGACACTGCAGATACATCTGCGGACGGCGTTTCCGCTCACCGGTGTCCATGGCCAGGTGTCCTGTGAGTCATGCCACGTGGATGATTCGGGAGGAATGTTCACGACGCTGAACCCCGACTGCGTCGCCTGTCATCGGGAGGACTACGAGAACGCCACGAGTATCGACCACGTGGCATCTGGCTTTCCAACGGACTGCAGCAGCTGCCACAACACGATCGCGTTCGGTGTCGGAATTCAGTTCGAACACGCGCTCGCATCCGGTGGGTTCCGGCTCCTGGGGGCGCACGATCGTATTCCCTGCGCTGCCTGCCACGTGCTGCCCGGATTCGAACCGCTGTTCCCGGGTGTCGACGATCAGGACTGCATTGGTTGCCACCAGCCGGATTTCGACCGCGAACATCTCGGGACCGGATTTCCGACGACGTGCCTGGACTGTCACACTGTCGAGACCTGGTCAGGCGGCACGTTCAAAGACCACGATCCGCAGTTCTTCCCCATCTTGAGCGGACCTCACCGGAATAAGTGGACCGGGTGCGGCGACTGTCATGAAGTGCCCGGGGACTTCAGCTCGTTCACATGCCTGAATTGTCATGAGCATCGCCAGAGCGCGATGGACGACAAGCACAGTGGTGAGTCGGGCTACGTGTATGAGAGTTCCGCCTGTCTCGATTGCCATCCCGACGGGAGGCACGAATGAACGGGCCCCGCGTCCTTTCGGCGCACGTTTGCCTCGCGGTAGCGCTGCTCGGGTCTGCGGCCGGGGCGCGATCGCTACATGGGCAGGAAGGACAGGAGGTCTGGATCGATGCTTGGGTGGTGGAGATCGCCGGGACGGATTTCTACGTATCTGCCGGCACGGACGCGGGTCTCGCCACGGGTTCGGAGTACGAGTTGCGCCTCGTGGAGCAGGGAACGTCGCCCGGCCGCGTGAGGGTACTCCAGGCCGGGGCGGAGCGTTCGGCCGTGACGTTCGTCGGTGCGCCATTCCCGCTTACGCGCGGAACGCATATCGCCCTGCACACGACCGATGCTGCCCCCATTCAGCCGAACGATCCGGACGTTGCGGGGGGCCCCGTGTCACGGCGCCCGCCGCCTGCCGCGACGCGACAGACCGGAGCCGAGGTGCACGGCAGTTTCGGGGCTTCGTTCGAGACGAGAGAATCGAAGACGGAGTGGGACGAATTCAGACTGGAGCCCGTCGAGCGGACGTTTACCACCCCGTCGACCTGGCTGAACCTCCGGGTTTCGCGCCTTCCGGCGGGCCTGAACTTCCGACTGCACGCACGTGCGTCGCAACGAAACTCGAACGACGATCTCATTCAGCCGGACGGGTTGGTGCGCGTCTACTCGGCGCAGGTGACCGGATCCGCCGGAATCGTCGACTTCGCTGTCGGGAGGGGATACAACCCGTTCGACGCTTCGTCCGGCTACTTCGACGGAGTGTACATCCACGCGGGACGGAGCCTGGGCGCAGGCGTATCGGCCGGCTTCGAACCGGATCGGACGAACAGTGGCGTTTCGACGGATGTGCCGAAGGTGTCGGTGTTCGGTGATTTCACACACCGGCGGAATTCCGTTCGCTATTCGGCCGTCGGGTCGCTGACGTCGGTGCGCCCCTCGGCGGAGACCGGCCGGGTCGATCGAACGTACGCGACGCTGCGGCAATCCCTGCGCGTCAACCGGGTACGCCTGGGTCAGAGTCTCCAACTGGATCGCGATGCCTCGGCATCCACATGGAGCGTATCTCGATTGCTGTTGGACGCGACGGCGGACCTCGGGCGAGGTCTATCGGTGCGCGGCACATACTCTCGACGGAAACCCTCCACCGACCTGTTCGGGGCGGAATTCCAGCCATACACGCGTGATCTGGGACGCATCGGATTCGTCTACTCGACGGGCCGCACATCGGCCAGCCTGGACTTCGGAATACACGACACCAGTGCGCAGGAAGCGGCCGGCCACAACGTTGCGGGAAGCATGCGGGTAAGCTCGCGGTCCGGCTTCGGATTCGACCTGTCGGGAAGCTATTGGAATGACGATCGGTCGTCAGCGCTTACGCTGCGCCCGGGCCTGAATCGCCGCTTCGGTGCCGTGCTGGCACGGGCATGGTACACGTTCTACCGGTCGAACGAACCCGAAGCGAATACGCACACGCACACCGCGTCCGCCTCCCTGTCTGCCCCGTTGTCTCCGCGGGTCCGAGCCGACATCTCGGGGAGATTGCAGCGTGGCTCAATCCTCACGGGGTCCAGGGTCTATGCGTCCATTCGCTGGGCCTTCTGAACGGCGGGCGGCAACCTTCCGCCGGGCTGTCTTCGTGAATGCGGGGGTCAGGATCGACACGAGATCTGGCCGGGCCTGAGGTCGCCGACCGGTGCACCTGGGGTCCGCCAATGGCGCCGGATCCTCTCCGAACCCAATATTGGCTCTGAGAGTGGATTCCGCCGCCGGCAGATGCCCTGCCGCCGGATTCGCGCAAAGCCCGGAGGCTGGCACGTGAGTGACCGAGTTGCGATCGAGGCACGACGGCAGGCGTGGATCGACGTGACGACCGCAGGTGATTCCGCAGCCTGTACGCGTCTGCTGACCGAAGACGTCGTGTGGGTTCCCCCGGGCATGGCGGCGCTCAGCGGCCGGAAGGCCGTGTGCGACTGGATGGTGCCGTTCTTCGAACTCTACGAGTACGATTTCTCCGTGCACGGGCCACGACTCCAGCTCGCGGGCGACTGGGCCGTCGACCGAGGGACCTTCACGTCGGCTCTGATTTCCCGGCACGACGGACGGCGCAGCAGCCATTCAGGCGAGTACCTGATCGTCTGGCGGCGGGAACCGGATCGCGAGTGGTACATCGAAAGATACGTGCACCTGGCCGACATCCAGACCGATTTCCAGGCAGAAACTCCACTAGCGAAGTAGCCAGGCGCCGCCGCCCAGGATCAGGATCGCCAGCCCCACAAACACCTTTGTCGCGGTGGCGCATGCCCTGCCCAACAGGGCACCCCAGCCCGCGCGAACCGCCGTGCCGAAGCGTCGGGTGTGAAGCCAGGTCGCGATGATGGCCCCGACGAGCGTCCCGAGAAAGGCTCCGATGACCGGCCCGGCGATCGGCACTGGGGCTCCGATGACCGCGCCGACCGCCCCACCCGCCAGCGCACCCCAGAACGTTCGGTTCGTACCTCCGAACCGCCGACCGAGTCGCTCGACCGTGATCCACTCCGCGACCTCCGCGCCGATCACGAGGCCGGCGAGCAGGCCGTACAGGCCCAGAGAAATCTCGCCGGCGATCAGGCCGACTGACAGGATCCCGATCATGATCCACAGGCCGGGCAGGCCCAGCGGAATGATCAACAGGGAAACGGCCATCGCGGCCACGGCGCCGAGCGCCAGCAACGTATCCATGCAGGAATCTACGGCATGCGAGGCCTCGGGGATTCGGCGGACGACAAGCGGGGGTGCCGTTGACGGCACCCCCGCTCGCAACGCGACTATTTCGGCGGGCAGTACACCCGCGCTCCCTGCCTAGAACCGAACGGTCAGGAAGAACGTCAGCCCCGACCGGTGCACAGGCCGGTAGTGGACGCCCCGGGAGTAGTAGAACATCTCACCCCCGTACCAGACTTCGTCGTAATCCTCCGGCAGATACTCGACCTCCACCCCGTAGGGCGCGTCGATCACCACGTATCCGCCGTAATACGGGTCGTACCGGTAGAACACGCCATCGTAGTAGAACAGCCGGCTGCCCCGCACCCAGATGATCTGGTACCCGACCGGCAGATAGCGCACTCGAGCTCCGTACGGTGCCATCACGACATGGTAATAGCTTCCGTACCTGCGGTAATACGTGCCGCTGCTGTAATAGAAGTACACGCCGCCGACCCGTATCCGGGTGTGACGTCTCGGGAGGACGTTGACCCTGAACCCGATCCTCGGACCCCGACTCCAGTGCCGCCCGTATCGGTAGTCCGGCCGGCGATCGCGCCGCACGGTTCGGTTCCGGTCCCAATCCCGGTTCCGGTCCCAATCCCAGCGATCGCGGTCGTATCTGTCTCTGTCCCGCCGGTCGCTCCGCGCCACGCGTCCTCGATCAGACCTGGGGTCGCGCGAGCGATCGGTCGCACGGTCGCGGGAACGATCGGCGCTGCGGTCCCGGTCCCCGCGATCGCGGTCGCCGGCGCCGTCCCGGTCGCCTCGGTTCCGATCCGCCTGACGCACGCGCTCGGGCATCCGTGAAACGATGCGACGATCGGTTGACGAAAGCGTGCCCGGCCTGGCCTCGCGCGGCCGCGTTGGCGGACTCGCCTTGGCGCGGGTACGAGCGCGGTTGATCGTTGCCTGGTTACTTGCTGACCTGGCGCGGGCCGCCTGCGGACGTGCCGCCGGTCTGCGCGTGGACGGCTTGCGTACCTGGGCGCTTCGGGCCTTGGTCTTCGATCGATTCTGGGCGTGAGCGGGCGTCGCCATCGCCGAACCCACAATCGCCAGCGTCGCGATCAGCGCGATGCGACCGACGAATCTTCGTCGAGGTCTGCCTCGTGAAGTTCTCATCTTCCCACTCCTGTCTCGCCGTGAGCTCGATCGTCACGGTTCCAACCGCAAGACGACCCAGGCAGCAGAAAGGTAACGAGACGGCCTCGCGGGCGGATTCTAGCTGCCCGATGCACCCGCGCCCGTGATCCGCAGCACCTGGACGTACTGCACATCGAATTCGTCGCGCACGACCCCATACCACGTATTGCCGTCCACCGTGAACGGCGTGAATCGATCCGGGGTTTCCACGACGCCCAGGTAGCGACCCTCGGTATCGTACACGTCCCACTGAGGCGAGCCCTGGTCCAGCGTCGGATTGTAACTCTCGAGTTCCTCGTCGGTCAGCTCCTCCAGATACCGGACTCGCTGAACCCACAAGGTGCCGTCCGGCCCCGACCTCAACTGGGTGAACGCGGGCCACGCGTCCGCAAAGGACACGCCGTCCAGCACAAGGTCTATCTGACCCGGTGGCACCCCACTCGTCTCGAACTGCTTGCGCATGAGGCTGAGTATGGCCCGTTGGTGCGCCTCGGTTACGGGAGTCGGGTCATATGGCTTCAGGATGATCCGCTCGAGAGAGCCGTCCGCGCCGAACACCTCGAACCGGTAGGTATCGTTGGTCGCAAACGCCAGCCGGTCGCC
>JAOTWC010000318.1 GCA_029863105.1 Gemmatimonadota bacterium
CGACTGGATGATCGTTCCCCACGATGGAGTCGGTGGTTGCACCCCGAACCCCAGGTAGCTGAGCGCCGCTTCCGCCAGAATCGCGTTTCCGATTCCGAGCGTCGCCGCGACGATTACCGGGGTCATCACGTTCGGGAGGATGTGCCGGACGAGGATCCTGAGCGGGCGGTAGCCGAGCGCACGCGCGGCCAGCACATATTCGCGTTCCCGGACCGCCAGCACCTGCCCGCGCACCAGCCGCGAAACACCCATCCACCCCGTGAACCCCAGTACGATGACGATCAGGCCGATCGTGGCGCGTGGAAACACGGCCACGACCACGAGCAACAGGATGAGCCGCGGAATGCTGAGAAACAGGTCCACGATGCGCATCAGGATGGCGTCTACCCAGCCCCCGGCGTACCCGGCTACGGCTCCGACGGCCGTACCGAGGGTCACGGCGATCACGACGGACAGAAAGCCGATGAGCAGCGAGATGCGGGCACCGAACAGGACTCGACTCCACAGGTCGCGGCCCAGGTCGTCCGTGCCCATCCAATGTGCGAACGAGGGCCCCAACAGGCGTCGGCCCACGAGGTCCGTCTCGGTGGGATCGAACGGTGCGATCCAGGGGGCCGCGAGGGCGAGCAGCGCGAGAACGACGAGCAGGACGAGTCCGGTCATCGCCTGCGGGTGGCGGCGGAATCGGCGGCGCGCGATCGCGGCGGGAGACAGCGGCGTGCGGTCAATCATATCGAATACGCGGATCGACCGCCGCGTACAGGAAGTCGGCGAGAAGGTTGCCTGCGACGACGAGCACGCCGAACAGGAACGTACTCGCCATGACGACCGGATAGTCACGCGCGAGGATCGAATCGAACATCAGCCGGCCCATACCGGGCCACCCGAACACCACCTCGATCACCACCGAACCGCCAATCAGCAGGGGCAGGAAGAGCCCCAGCAGGCTGACGATCGGAATCAGCGCGTTTCGGAGGGCGTGTTTCAGCAGGATGCGGGTTTCCCGCAGGCCCTTCGCCCGGGCCGTGCGGATGTAGTCCTGTTGCATGACCTCCAGCATCTCGCCCCGCATGTAACGCGCGACGCCGGCGGCGGACGCCAGGCCGAGCGCGATGACGGGCAGCACCAGGTGGCGTGCTACGTCGGCCAGGCGGCCGAGCGGCGACAGCAGGGCATCGTCGACGGACCTCATACCCGATACCGGGAGGCTCAGGAAATCGGGCCACCAGGGCGAAGACACCATCAGCACGAGCATCAGACCCAGCCAGAACCCCGGCATCGAGTAGAGACCCAGGGCTCCGACGGTCAGAACGGTGTCGGTGACACCGTACTGTCGCACCGCCTGGACCGTCCCCACGAAACACCCCACGACAAAGATCACGACGAGCGACACACCGCCCAGGAGCAAGGTGTTTGGAAGCGCGTCGCCGAGCACCTGCGCGACGGGCCGGAACTGGGTGTAGCTGTAGCCGAAGTCCCCCGTAAAGAACGCCCGTACCCAGCTCACGTACTGGACATGCAACGGCCGGTCGAGTCCCATCGACTCCCGCATGCGATCGAGAACCTCGGGAGGAATGTTCGGATTGAAATAGATCGCCGTCGGATCACCGGGCGCGATATGCAGAATGACGAAGGTCAGCGTTACGATCCCGAGCAGCAGCGGGATAGCCTGCAGCAGCCGCCGGCCTGCAAACCGAAGCAGAGACGAACTCACGGGCCGCGGCGGCGGGCTAGGGTCGCCTGGTACGCGCGGAAGGCTCCAGCCACCAGTCTGCCACAGACAGCCAATCACCACGCGCGTCCATCACGGCACCCCGCAGCTCCACGCGCGCCGCGACGACATGATCCGAGTAGTACAGGAACGTGTAAGGCTGGTCTTCCGCCATGATGTCGTTGTAGCGGTCGACCAGCGCACGCAACAGGTCCCGATCCGTGACGGACTGCATCGAATCGAGCACGGCGTCGAGTTTCGGGTTGCAATAGCTCGTGAACTGAAATGGCTGCTCGATCCGATCGCACGCCCACAGGTCCCGGTCATCGAGAGGTACGTCGCGCGACCATCCCAGCAGCAGAGCGTCGTACCGACGATCGGGACTGAACACCAGCGGTCCGATCGCGGCCGGCTCACGGATCGTGATGGTCATCTCGATGCCCACATCCCTCAGGTTCGCCTGCACGGCGGTGGCGATATCGCGCCATTTGTCGCGAGGCGCCGCGAACAGTTCGAACGCGAAGGCCTCACCGTCGCGATCCAGCACCCCGTCCCCGTCGGAGTCGGCCCAGCCCGCCGCGATCAACTCGGTCCGCGCCGAATCGGGCGCAAACGGAATCGGTGCATCCGAAGCGTCGTAGGCCCAATGCCAGGGCCCGACCGGCCCGACTGCGACGTCGCCGTGACCCTCGAGGAGAGCCATCACCAGGGCCCCACGATCGATCGCCATCGTCAGCGCTCGGCGGACGGCGGCGTCCGCGAACATCGGGCGCCGCGAGTTCCAGGCAATGAAATCGTATTCCGGGGCGCCGTACTCGATGATCGACACGGAGGTGTCGGCTGCCAGGCGGGGAAGTTCCGCCGGGGCCGGTTCGAGGATCGCGTCGACTTCGCCGGTTCGGAGAGCCGCCGTCAAAGACGCGTCGTCG
>JAOTWC010000319.1 GCA_029863105.1 Gemmatimonadota bacterium
GACGCCGTAGCGCTCGTGGAGAAACGCCCCATCGACTGACGTGGGGTCGTAGCCGAACTGCTCGGCGAGTGCCAGGGTCCGCGGGTGACGGTGGATTTCGGTTGGGTCGATGGCCAGTGGCGTTCTCTGCCGATAACGATCGACCCGGTCGCTGACTCCCTCCTGCAGCTCGGTGCGGAAGTCGAGCCCAAGGAACCCGACAAGATCCCTGAGTGCTGCCGGCGGATCCACGATGTCCTCGAACTTCACGGTGAAAAACGGAACGTCGGGGTAGCGATCCTGCACCTCGAGCCCGAACAGATGAACTTCCGTCCAGTAGAACAGGCCTTTCTCGAACGAAGAGAGATCCCTCCATCGATCCTCGTAGTCCTTCTGCACGACTCCCGGATCCGTCGGGGCAGGCGTGACGTCCGCGTGCAGACTGTCTTTACGTTCTGCCTGGTACCAGCGGTGAGTCACGACGGAGGCAGCTACGCGGACCGGGTGCCGCAGCAGCTGGACCAGGCGGAGCCGGCTTCCGAACTCCCGCACGAGAAGCGGCGCCATGGCATAGCACGGAAACCCGACCTCGGCATAGGACCGGGCGTCGAGAATGCCGTGAATGCGATCGAGGTGGTCGCGAACCGCCGGCAGCGCACGCAATTCCTCGAGCTGGTCGTAGGCCCGAAGGTAACGTTTCGGGCGGTAGGCGTACCGTATCGGCTCGTGTTCGGTTACCAGCACGTCGGAATAGACGCGTCGAAAGGAGTCGGAGAGCCATTGTGTCCCTGCGCGGGCGGTCGTGATGAAAAAAGTCGCCGTCGTTGCCGGCATCCCGCTACAGGCGGAGCAGGGCGCTGGCCAGCGAGATCAAGGCGAGCGTAGCCAGCGCGAGCAGCCGGAACTCCAGCTTTCGCATGCGAGCGAATCGCCTCGCGAGCTCTCCGTCCAGGATGAGTTCGTATCTGCGCTGCATGATGAACTCGTCGTACTTGGCGCGAGCCGGGGAGGGAAGCAGCGTGGGAACTGGCCTGCCGCATTCCTCATACAGGTCCGGCTGCTGCCGCTCCAGCCGGCGCACGAGATCGCGACCGATCCTGTTCAATGCGAAGATCGCGACGATAAAAGCACCGAGGAACAGGGCGCTGCCGATGCCAAGGGCCTGATAGACGGTCATTCGGACGGAGCGCTCCCGCTAAGGGTATTGGCCACGCCCCAAATTGCCCGTCTTTCCCTCGCCCGACAAGCGGCCGTGATACCCGGATCGGTGGGGGTGTCACAATTCGGCGTGCCGAGTCGTTGCACTGTTGGACGGGTCGGGTGCGGCTGAACAGGCCGTTCCGTGCATTCCGGGCCGTTCGTCCCTCTTGGTCTGGGAGCTGGGGAGCCGGGTCGCAGAGCATGCTCTGCGGCCCGGTTTCGTTTCGCCCGGCTTCCTCCTGCGCGAGCGACCGCAGAGTTGACAGAGTCGTTTGCAGGCTTATCTTCATGCCCGTGATGCGCCGATGATACGGGAGACGAAATTGTGCCTCCGCCGGTTTTCGAGCGGGGGCGTTTTTCGTCAGGTCCGAAAGGACTGCGGATCGGGCGGAGATCGCCGACCGGATGGCCGGCCTACGGAAGTGGCGCCGTTCCGACTGAATTGGGACGAGCGCCGGACCATTTGATCCAAGCAGGAGATGTGCTCGATGTCGCGCACGACGGGAACCGTAAAGTGGTTCAACAATGACAAGGGATTCGGCTTCGTTTCGTTTGATAACGGAGCGCGAGATGCATTCGTTCACTTCTCGGAAATCCAATCGGATGGCTTCCGTACGCTGGAAGAAGGCGACACGGTTGAATTCGAACTCGCCGAAGAGGGCCGTGGTCCGAAGGCAAAGAACGTCGTAAAGATCAGCTGAGTCCGCTCAGCCGTCCTGAGGGACGAACCGGGGGAGGCTCTCGAGTCTCCCCCGGTTTTTTTGTCCCTGACCTATCTCAGGATCTCCGCGATCCGCTCGCGCGAGCCGTCGCCCGGCGCCGGGGGCAGCCGCAACACGGCCATGATCACCTCGTACACGTCCACGTTGGGAAACGCGGGCGTGACGATGCCGCTGCGAAAGGCCGGTCCGGCCGCCACGAACAGCGCGCGCATATCGGGAGACCGGTGATCGTACCCGTGATTCCCCGCCTGAAAGCGGCCCTCGTTGGCGGTGAAATACGCGTGCGAAGTAATGGACCAACCCGGGTCGACGATTCCGATGACCGGAGCGACTCGCTTGTGCGTGCCGAAGCCGAGCTCGGGAGGGATCTGGTCGGGTCGGTACACATGCAGGCGCGGATGGACGTCCTTGATCGCTGCGTAGATCGCAGCGGCGTCCAGCGAGCCAGGCCAGACCGCCAGGACGGGGCTCCAGTCGACCACACGCACCGAATCCAGCGCCACGTAATCGTCGAGGAATACCACCCGCTCCGGCGATAGGCGGCTCATACCATGATCCGATACCACGATGACGTTGACGTCGTCCAGACGGCGGCGGGACAGGGCCGTCAGGAGCCGTCCAACCACCGAGTCAATCCGGGCGACGGTGGCTGAGACCTCAGGCGTCCCCGGACCGAACTCATGGCTGGAGTCGTCAACATCGCTGAAGTACAGCGTCGCAAAACGGACGGGTT
>JAOTWC010000320.1 GCA_029863105.1 Gemmatimonadota bacterium
TGATGCGGAATCAGGATCTGGGCTTCGCGCGGCAAGTCGATCGCGTAGAAGTCCGTGAAGCTGCCCGCCGAGCCACCCGGTCCCCGGTTGGCCACGGCGGCAAACAGCGGAGCCGGAAGCAGGGATTCCAGTACGGACGCCAGACGGCCGACCACCGTGTGGGGCTGCTGGGCGGACGAGAGTATCTGATTGGTGCAGAAGTCGATCACCGCCTCCGTGAGGACGGTCTTGCCTTTCTGAACGAGTATCTCGTCGATCGCGGCGCTCGCGGTCGAGCACAGGCCGACTTCCAGGACCGCGGGGGGCGTCAACTCCGTGCCGAACTCCAGCGGATCAGGAATCAGCAGCCACTGATACGCCGGCAGATCCGTATTCAGCAGTGGTTCGCCCGTCGGGCTCGGGCCCGGAAGAGGAGCGCCGAACACGAGCGTCGTCCGTCCGTGCAACGCCAGCTCCCAGTTCACCGACGGCTCGGCTCCCCAGGCATCGCCCGTGACGGAGGGATCGATTCCCGAACAGGGAGACTGGAACGAGGAGCACACGGCGTCCGTCCCGGTGGTGACGATGGCCCAGGCTCCGTTCGATGAACCCAACACGGAGGCGAAATCCGGGGCCGCCGGAAAACCATCCCAGGGAACGCAGTCGGGTTCACCGTCGCACGGATCGAACATGCGTGTCACGCCGTCGGGGGCCAGGACCTCGAGAGTTCCGACGAGAAAGTCAGATCCGTCTGCCACGGAACCGCCTGAACCGTCGGCGAGTACCCCCTGCACGACCGCTGCGACATCGAACCAGTGCCCCGTGTAGGCCGCCCGATCCCCCGCGTCGCAGTCAGACTCCAGCACGTCCAGCAGGTCGGACACTCCGGCGAGAATCGAATTCCGGCCGGTCCCGGGAAAATACCCGCGCGCGTCTTTCTTGATGTCTCGGAAATCGCATGTGGACGGCCCCTGGACGGCCAGAACGATGGGCTCTGCCGGGCCGGCAGTCGGTTCTTCCTGGCAGGCCGACAAAACGACGGCGAGCGAAACGACCACGGGCAGAAAACCGCGGGAACGCGACCAACACATATGACCTCCTCGGGTCCGGATGTACTGAGCAGGCCGGTCCAACATTGGCCAGGGGGGGTTCGGGCTGGGCCGTGGGACCGCTACCAGGCGGGAAAATATGGGTGCGCAGGTGTCGAATCGCCAGTCAGGGCGCCCGCACGAGAGCCTGGTAGCGGGGATCCGGACGCACGTCCGCCAGCCACCAGGTGCGATCGCGGGCAAACGATTCGACCTGGCTGGGGTTGGCGGCCAGGTAGACCGCGAGGTTGTCGATCGCCTGATCGATGTCCCCCAGCCAGGCATGTACGAAGGCCTCGAAATACACGAGCTCTCGCACCGGATCCACGTCCACGCCAGCCCTGGCGCGAGCGGCCACCGCGAGAGCGCTATCCGGCATGTCCGCGCGCACCAGCGCCCACGCGATCGCCATCTGACAGCGCTTGGTCCGGAATTCCCGCTCTTCCGGTTGGCTCAGCTCCACGTACTCGTCACACAGGCGCCACGCGTCGTCGATCCTGGACCTGACGGAATCCGGCACCTGACCGGGCAGCGCCAGCAGCCAGACCTGGCATTCCTTGAAGCCCTTGTCTTCCTGGAACCGGCGGGCACCCTCGCGGCACCACGTTGGGGCTTCCCGGGCGTCGCCGAGGTCGAGAGACGAAGAAAACAGACGGTACAGCGTCGTATTGGCGTTCGTGAGCCACGGGTCCGCTTCGTACGATCGCTCGGCGGCGAGCTTGGCCTGTGCCGTGGATCCCTTGTTCATCAACAGGTGGCTCAGAGAGCCGAGTGCCGACGCCTGCTCGGGGTTGGCGGACACAGCGGCATTGAAATCCCGCTCGGCGCTGGCGAACAGTTCCTCCGCCTCGCCCGGTTCCGACGTCAGGTTCAACAGGTAACGCCAGTAATTGAGTGTCGCGCGGAGTTCGAGCGCATCGGCATCGGCCTCATCGAGACCGATCGCCCGGTTCGCGTGGGCCATTCCTTCGGCGATCAGGCTGGCGATTTCTTCTCGATCGAAGCCGCGCGAGCGCGATCGTTGGTACGCGAGCCAGCCACGCCGCATCGGTGGAACCGACCATCGGGGCGCCAGCGACTCGGCCTCGGCCAGCATGGAGTCCGCCTCGGCCGCAGCAGCTTCGGCACCCTCGGCATCTTCGAGAGCTCCCAGCCGGCCCGCCTGCTCGAGCTTCTCGGCGGCCTCCTGCACGAGCACCCAGGCATCCACGTTTTCGGCCCGCGCCTGACCGCTGATCAAATCAATCTCTTCCCCGACTGCCTCGCGCAGGAACTCCGCGACCCGTTGAGCGATGTCGGCCTGAAGCTGGAACAGCTGCGACCGGGGGGCCTCGAGAGTCGTGCTGCCGATACCGGTCCCCGTCTTGGCTTTCTCCAGAGAGACGTTCACCTGGACGATCGAGTCGGACTCCCGGACCCGGCCCTGCACGAGCGTTCCGACGCCCAGCGCCAAACCCACACTGTCCGAGCGGAAGTCCGTGCGTCCACGCAACGGGCTGACGCCGTTGCGCGATACGACATGCAGAGCGGGTACATCCGACAGCTCGTCGATCAATG
>JAOTWC010000321.1 GCA_029863105.1 Gemmatimonadota bacterium
GTCCGCTGATCGTGAACGACCCGTCGGCTGCCGAGACGGCATGGTAGGGGTTGTCCGTGACGCCGATGTACGCGCTCATCCAACCGTGCACATCGCACTTGACCGGGATCATCACCTCGGCCGCGCTGAACGTGCGAGTCGTCTCCATGCCGGCCCGCGGCTGGCTGATGTTGAACCCCCGATTCGTCGTCGGCTGCGTGTTGATGTTGTGCAGCACGGCGTCGCTGTTGCGGATCGCCAGGTTCTGTCCGGCCATCACGCCGACGATGTGCGGCTTGTACTCGCAGCCGTCCTGGTCGATCACCGCAGGTTCCGCGGGCGCCGAGAACGTCATGTCGCCGAGACCTTCCTTCACGTACACGAACACGTTGGCCAGGCCGCCGTCAGCGCCGGCTCGGATCGACATCGCCAGCGGGGCGGTGGCATGCTTCTCCGCGCACGTCGGCTCTTCCGACATGTCGATCGGAGTCCCGGCCGGAGCCGTGCCGGCAAAGCTGACCGTGCCGCTGATGGTGGCCGCTACGGCCGGATCGACCGCCGGGGCGGCCGGGGCCGCGTCGGTAGAGGCATCTGCGCCGGCATCACCGCCACCGGCGTCCGCGCCGCCCTCACCACCGCCGCAGCCAATCGTCAGGGCCGCCACGAGGGCGAGCCATGTTGGGTTCATCCTGGACATTCAAGCCTCCTGTGTAATGCTCGTTGTGTGTTCGGATATCCGGGCGCCTGCGGCTGATTGCCGCCGCTGCGCGTTACGCACCAGCAGGAGCAACAAGCCTCCGCTGAGCAGGATCGCCACGATGGGTGCAATCACCACGTTCGACGACGACGGCTCCTCGAGATACAAATAGATCCAACTGCTGACCGAGCCTCGGTCCGCAGATTCCGCGCTCGAGCCGTCCCACGCAAACACCGCGGCGGGAATCGCCACACCCTCGGCGAGCTCGATCGCTCCTTCGGCACCTGCCCCGATCGACCGCGAAAGCACGATCTCCCAGTGGCCTTCGTTCCAGCTTTCCTCGGCCGCGAGGTCACCGCCCGACAGGGCGTCGATTCGGCCAAGCCCTCTGCCACTGGACTCCGTCGCCCCCGCCCGGCTGTCCCAGACCCACAACGTGACCGGGTCGTTCGCATCGCCCATCAGGAAGTACGGACGCTCGCTGTCGTCTGGAATCACGGCCGGCAGCTGAATGGCGAGTCCGTCCGTCATCGGAGCGTCCGGAGATCGCGCGGCGCCATCCGGATGCAGTGTGCCCGCGAGTTTCGTCTGCCACTCCGTCCAGGCGGTGTCCGGACTGTTTGACGGATCACCCCAGCTGAGACGCAGGGCAACGCGTTCGCCGTCGTGAAGAGCGCGAATCCAGATGCCGTCCACCGTGGGCGCGAAGTTACGGGGTGTCTGTATCACCTGGCCGACGAGCGGGACGAAGAAGGTCTCGGCCGTGTTCCACGCGGCGTCGCCCGGCGATGTGGGCAGGTTCGCTTCGATCCGGGATGCGAGGATCAGGTCGGCGGTCCGCGGTTCCAGCGTGGGAGCGAGGCTCGCCACGTAGTGCGCCACGTGCCACAGCTCCTCCGGACTGACAACCTCCGAGTCTACTGCATCGCTGTAGGCCGGCATGGGAGTGCCGTCGAGACCGGTCATCATGCGCAGGTAGATCGCGGCGGCACCGCCGCCCCCATTGAACATCCACGGTTCGGTGAGATCAGCGGCGCGGATCGGAAACTCCCGCCAGTCTTCAAGCGTCGGCGTCGACTGACCGCTGCCCCTGCCTGAATCGCCGTGGCATTTCCAGCATTCCAACACCTCGAACGCGGCCCGCCCCGATTCGATGGCTTCCGCGCCACCGCCCGGATCGGCGACGAGGTCGGGCAGCTTCGGTTCCGCGCCCTCGAAGAAGCGGGAGAAGCTCTTGATGTACGCAGTCACGTCGAGACGTTCCGCGCCGGACAGGTTCGGCCATGCCGGCATCGCGGTTCCAGGCATACCGACATCGAGCACGCGCAGGATGTCGGCATCCGTCGGCAACTCGCCGTTGGCTGTCGTCCGGATCTGGTAGCGTGCCTGCCCGAAGTCACGCGGCCGTGGAAGCATGTACTCTGCCGCCGGGCCATCGCCGAGACCTTCCACGCCGTGGCACTCGGCACACCACTTGTCGTAGATGGTGCGTCCGTTCTCCAGGTCCTGTGCGGCGGCCGGCGGTGCGTGCGAAGCCACGAGTGCAGCCGCCGGCAGCAGGGCGCGGCGCAGCCAGGAGGTGATCAATGCTCACCTCCATCGCCTGTCTCGTGTTCTTCTTCCCAGGTGCGAGGTGTCCACCCGGTCTGGTCGTACATGTATAGAATGACGGCCCAGATTTCGTTCTCCTCCAGGATGTCTTCCCAGGCCGGCATGGCCGAGTTCCAGGGCGTTCCTTCCTTCGGCAGCCCGGGGCCGCCCTTGGCGATCCTCCAGAAGACGTAACTCTCGGTGAGCTGCGCGATCGTCCCGTTGCTCGTGAAATCGGCGGGGACCGGGTTGAAACCCCTGGCGAAGTGCCCGTCGCCGTCCAGTCGATCGCCGTGGCAGGGCATGCAATTGCGCACGTACACGGTGCCCCCCGCGGCCAGATGCTCGGACATGTC
>JAOTWC010000322.1 GCA_029863105.1 Gemmatimonadota bacterium
GCCGTCGAAACGCTCCGCCGAGCCACCCGGCCAGTAGGCAATCACACTGTCGATCGTCGAGGCGGAGCCGAGGCCGAACAGTACCCGTGGATCGTTGCTCGACAAGAAACCGTAGCCGGGGTTCACCAGTCGTGAGTCGGATCTCCCGGCGATCCAGATCACGATCCGAGTACCGATCACATCGCGGCCGCCCAGCAAGGGATCCGTCACCCGGAAGCCGATCCAGTTCGCCCTGGCGGCCTCGTTTCTGAGTAAGCGCAGTTCGCGTCCGGTTTCCATGATCACGACGTCAACGGCCCCGTCGTTGTCGAGATCCCCGAGAGCAAGGCCCCGGCTCATGCCGGGACGGTCACGCAACGCCGGATGCTCCGCGGAGCCGTCGCGGTACACGCCCGTGCCGTCGTTGATGAACAGCAGATTCGGCTCTGCGTAGTCGGCAAAAAAACCGGCAGGAGCTCCGGCGGGTATCTCCGCCCGATTGATACGGCCGTTCGCGACGAGGATGTCCAGATCCCCGTCATTCTCGAGATCGAACATCCCGGTGCCGAAGCCGGTATAGGGAATGCTCGGTGCCTGGAGCCCCCGTCGGGCTGTCTCGTCCGAGAACAATCCGGCACCGGAGTTGCGGTACAGCGTGTTGCTTTCTCCGCCGAGATGCGTGACGAACAGGTCCGCGGCTCCATCTCCGTCGACGTCGCCGATCGCGACGCCCATGCCCGCCTCGGCCACGCCCGCCGCGTTGACCGCTGCGCCGCTGCGCACGGCGATCTCCTCGAACGATCCATCGCCCAGATTCCGCCACAAGAAGTTGGGTTCCCCGTCGTTGGCGACGTAGATGTCGAGCAGGTCGTCACCATCCAGATCCGCGGCGACGACGCCCAACCCACGTCCACTTCGCGATCCGATGTTCGACGGTCCGGTGACGTCTTCGAACACGCCGTCGCCCAGGTTGCGGTACAATCGGTCGGGAGCACCCGGGTAGGCAGTGGGCCCACAGTACTCCGCTGCCCCCGAGGGAGATGAGCAGGCTACGGGTCGGTCCATTGCGACGTAGTTGACGACGTACAAGTCAAGCCATCCGTCCGCGTCGTAGTCCAGGAAGATCGCCGATGCGCCCCACGCCGAGTCGGGTGCCAGGCCCGCCCCGAGGGTCGCCTCCGAGAATGTCCCACCCTCGTTCCTGTAGAGCGCGTCCGGGCCCGCGTTGGTAACGTACACGTCCGGCCACCCGTCGTTGTCGATGTCACCCACGGCGACGCCCATTCCAAACCCCGCGTCGGCGAGACCCGACCCGTCCGTCACGTCCGTGAAGGAATCGCGGTCCTGTCGGAACAGACGGTTGACTGCGTCGGTGGCCCCGTCCCGGGCACGTCCGTTGACGGCATAGATGTCGAGATCACCGTCAGAATCGTAGTCCAGCAGCGCGACGCCGGAACCAATGCTCTCGGGCATGTAGTAGCTCGAGTCGGCGGGCATCTGGTGGCGGAAATCCGGAAATCCGACCTCACGCAACGTCATGCCCTCACTCGGCGGCTGCGAGCACGCGCCGAGGGCCAGGCCCCAGATCGCGATGGTCCTGAGTGGCCTCATGTGCTCCTTCCGTCGGGCTAACGGTTTATGGGCTAGATCTTTCGCGGAAACTGAGGGGGCGAGTATAATCTGGGGGCGCTGCTCCTGCCATTCAGACCGGAGCGAAACCGTGCGGCTTCTGGAGACATCATGACGCTGAAACGCGGCGAGGTAGCCGGACTCTGGGTGTGGATCGCGATCGTCTGGGTAATCCTCGCATGGGTGAACCAGGACTTTCTCTGGTTCAGACCGATCTGGCGTCAGGTGTTCTAGGCATCCCCCATCGATTGGAGAATCTCATGGCTGAGGGAAATCGCAAGAAGACGTATCTGATCATCATGGTCATTCTTCTCGTCGTTCTGGCCTTGACCTGGATCTAGCTGCCGGCGCCACAGAAACGGGGGTTCGCAAGGCGTTCCCTCGAGCCCCGGTGGTTCTCTTCGATGCGGCGTGCCCGCTGTGCACCGGGAGCGCCCGGTTCATCGTGCGCAACGACCCGGAAGGCCACTTCCGCTTCGCGGCACTCCAGAGTCCGGCGGGCAGAAGCCTTGCCCACCAGGCGGGCATCCCCGGCGTTCAAGCGTCCGATGCGTCTCTTGCGGTGTGGTCTCGTGGCGTCTGGTTTCTGCGGAGCGAAGCCGTTCTCGAAATCGCCGCCGGATTGCGGTGGCCGCTGTGCCTGCTGGCACATCTTCGTGTCGTCCCGGTAGGGCTGCGGGACGCGCTGTACGGCTTCGTTGCGAGGAACCGTCGGAGATCCGCCTGCGTATGTGCCCCGGGACGTGCCCTCGACGGGCGGATGCTGCCAGATGGCATGGCCGCCGAGTAGACTCCGGCGGCCTAGTCGGACTGCAAACGCTCGGTGAAGCCACGCATGCGCATGGCGTATCCGGCCGCACCTGCCACCAGGGCGAATCCCAGCCCGACCTCGATGGCCGCCGCATAATCGCTGGTCAGGGCCATGAGCAGGCCCACGAACACGCTACCCAGAATCGTCAAGCCCATGAAGGCCCCGTTCAGCCTGGGAGCAAACTTCGCTGCCACACCAGC
>JAOTWC010000323.1 GCA_029863105.1 Gemmatimonadota bacterium
TGAAGGCAGGCCTTGTCGCGGCGATGATCCGGGCGCCCAGGAAGCTCGGATACGACCGGGCCCGGGCCCGCGAATTCCACCGGTTGTTTACCACGGAGAGCATTGCGGCTCACGCGCCGCAGCATATGCAGGACGAATTTCTCGAGTTCCTGCACCACCTGGGGGTCGAGCCTCGCCTCGAGTGGGATTTCGCGTTCTCCGAGCAGGAACGCACGGCGCAGAGAGAGTGGTTTTCCGGCTTCGATCGGCCTGTACTCGCGGTCGTGCTTCACACTTCGAGACCCGATAAGAATTGGATCGCCGAGCGCTACTCCAGGGTACTCGAAGCGGCGGAGGAGGATCTCGGGCTACAGACAATGATCGTCGGCGGAATCACGCCGCAGGAGGAGTCGCTGGCAGCCGAAGTGAAACAGCGGACGGGCGCGACGCCGATCGATGCGCGGGCCGACGACGTCAGGCGACTGGCCTGGCTGCTGGACGGCAGCGCGCTGACGCTCAGCCCGGACACTGCGCCGCTGCACATTTCAGTTGCCCTGGGCACCCCGACGGTCGGCATGTTCGCCACCACCGATCCGAAGCGCGTCGGTCCGTACGGCAGGTATCAGGACCTGACAGTCGATAAGTTCGGAGCGAACGGAAGCATGCACACCATAGAGGTAAGCGACGTGATGAATAAGCTGCAACTGGCCGCGGCCACATACCTGACACGGCGGGCGGAGTGACGTCCGTCCCGTCCGCCGACAAGGGCCGCATCCTGTGGGTCGATGACGAGGTGGATCTGCTTCGACCTCACACGATCCTGCTGATGCAGTCGGGCTATCACGTCGATGCCGTGATGAACGGCAATGACGCTCTCGAATTGCTCGAGGCGGAGAGCTACGATCTCGTTCTGCTCGACGAGCAGATGCCCGGCCTTCGCGGCATCGAAGTGCTCACGGAGATCCGGCGGCGTGGCCGCCGGGTGCCCGTCGTCATGGTGACGAAGAGTGAAGCCGACTCGACGATGCACGAAGCGATCGGTCGGGAAGTCGACGACTACATCGTAAAACCCACGAGCCCGCGGCAGGTCCTGTCGGTGGTCACCCGCCTGCTTGCCGGCAAACGGCTGCGGCACGAACGCATTGCCCGCGACTTTTCCGCCGGATTCGGAGACCTCCGCCAGGCGATTTCCAGCGCGTCGAGCTGGAAGGACTACGCCGCGCTCTACCCGCAGCTCATCGAATGGGAGCTGGGGCTGGAGTCGGCGGGGGAGGCCGATCTCCTCGGGATCCTCAGTACGCTCCAGACCGACGCGCGGCGCGGGTTCTGCGATCTGGTGTGCCACCGTTATTCCAGCTGGGTCAATGAGGAGACCGCGGACGGGCCACCGCTCAGCGTCGATGTGCTGCCGGAGTTCCTGAAGCCGATGATGACCCTCGGCGGACCGTCCCTGCTGATGATCATCGATTGTCTGCGGCTGGACCAATGGCGCGCGATGCTGCCCCTGCTGGATCCGTTCTTCGAAGTCGAGGAAGGACTGCACGCCTCGATCCTCCCGACGGCGACCCCATTCTCGCGGAACGCCATCTTCAGCGGTCTGTTTCCCGACGAGCTGGAAGAACGTCGTCCGGGGTGGTACGCCGGGGGAGAGGTCGAAGGCTTTAACTCGTTCGAGGATGAACTGCTGCGGGACCACGTCAAAGAACTCGCCGGTCGCGAGATCCCGACACATTACGAGAAGGTGTTCAGCGCGGAGCAGGGTGAGGGGATGCTGCGGCGGCTCCCCGGATATCTGACCGAGGACTCGGTGACGGCGCTGGTCTTCGGGTTCGTCGACTTGCTCACCCACGGGCGAAGTGAATCGCGCCTGATCTGGGAGGTGGCGCGGGACGCCGCAGCGCTGAGATCGCTGACCGTGACCTGGTTCGAGCGTTCGACCGCGTTTGCGGCATTGCGCGAGGCGGCGGCGCGAGGCGTCAGCGTGCTTCTGACGACCGATCATGGATCGATCCACTGCAATCGGCCGGCGACCATTTTCGCGCGACGCGATGCGACGGCGAACCTGAGATACAAGTTTGGACGCGACCTGCGGCTGGAGGATCCGGGCTCCGCCATGCTGGTGACGCAGGCGAGGGAGCTTCGGTTGCCGGATCGCGGGTACAACAACAACTATGCGTTGTGCCGGGACGATCGTTACTTCGTCTACCCGACCAAGCTGCGGGAATACCAGGGCCGCTACCGTGACAGCTTTCTGCACGGCGGCATCAGCCCCGAGGAGATGATCCTGCCCGTAGCCTTGTTGAGCCCCAAGACATGATTTCCAACACGTACCGCCGCCTGCTTCCCTACTTACGCCCGTTCCGTGGCCAGTTCTCGTTGGCCGTGGCGTTCGGGTTCGTATCGGCAGTGCTGGACGTGTTCAGCTGGGTACTGATCATTCCGCTGCTGCAATCGCTGTTCGCGGGGCAGGCCCTGGCCGCCGACAGCGGAAGCCGGATCGAGCGAATGCTGGACGGGGTGATCGGTGACTTCGTCCAGGGGGCGACGCCGCTCGAGGCCCTGTGGAGAGTCTGCTTCGTGATTCTGGCAGCGATCACCCTCAAGAACCTCTTCTTGTTCGGCTCCAAGGTTCTCGGTAT
>JAOTWC010000324.1 GCA_029863105.1 Gemmatimonadota bacterium
GGTACTGTTCGGCAGCTCTCGTTCCTCCAACCGCTCCTCGTCGGGGAACAACACCGAATTCGGCATTGCACAGGACTTCCTGGACATCCTGGTCCGGCCGGCGAGGCGTAAGCTGGCGTCCGCCGAGTTCGAGGGCACCAAGCTCCGGGTCGCGCACGCCGTGCTCGACCACGCCGCCGACACGGAAGTCGCCTACAGCACGCTGCAGGGCAGCATGCACGCCACCGCGATGCTGCAAGCGATCACCGATGCGGCCGAGGCGGCGTACGAGTTCGCCCGGCGCCAGCAAGAGGCCGGGAACATCACCCGGCTTGACCTGCTCGCGCATCAAGGACTTTACGAACAGGCCCGAATCGATCTGACTCGCAGCGAAGCCACGGTCCTGGAAGACAGGGAACGCTTGACGAGCCTCATGGGTTTGTGGGGTACGGACACCCAGTGGCGCATCCCGGAAAGGCTGCCGGATCTCCCGACGGTTGAGGTGGATCTCGCACATCTCGAGTCCCTTGCGATCTCGCGGCGACTGGATCTCGCGGCGGAAAGATGGAGAATCGCGAGCATTGCCAAGGCTCTTTCGATCACGCTTCACTGGCGTTACGTGCCGTTGATCAACGTGGGCGTGGATACCGAGCGAGATACGGATGGCGAGCGCGTGACCGGGCCCAGTCTCGCAATCGAGTTGCCGATCTTCGACCACGGCCAGGCAAAAGTCGCAAGGGTCGAGGCACTGCTGCGGGAGGGCCAGCAGCGAATGACCGCTCTGGCCATCGAGATCCGCTCCGACGTTCGTGCCGCTCGCAACAAGCTCGTTTTCAGCCGTGAGCTGGTTGAACATTACCGGGGGGTCGTGATTCCCGTTCGCGAGCGAAGCGTTGCCGAATCGCAGCGCTACTACAACTACATGCTCGTCGGCGTGTACCAACTCCTACAGGCGAAACGCGATGAGCTCGACGCCTACGGTGACTATATCGGCTCGCTGCGCGACTATTGGGTTGCGCGCGCCGAATTGAAACGCGCGGTTGGCGGAAGCTTTACGCCCGACGCACCCGACTCGTCGGCTCCGCCGATGCGCGAGCCTCGTTCGCAAGATGACGATGCTAGTCATCATGATCACTGATGGAAGCTGGAGACCACGATGCACTCACGATATTCGATGATCTTCCTCATGGCGTTGGCACTCGCCGCGGTTGGCAGCGCTTCCACGACGGCGACTCGAGCGGAAGAGCACTACGGACCGGACGGCCAGAGACTCCCGTACACTCCCGTCGTTACGCCGAACGGTAGCACTCTCCCCTGGAGAATGGTCGACGGCGTGAAGGAGTTTCACCTCGTCGCGGAAGAGATCGACTGGGAGTTCGCCCCGGGAATGGTGGTCAAGTGCTGGGGCTACAATGGCCAGACTCCGGGCCCGACCATCGAGACGGTGGAAGGCGACCAGGTCCGGATCTACGTTACCAATCGACTGCCCGAACCTACCGCCGTTCACTGGCACGGCATCCTACTGCCGAGCGGGATGGACGGGGTGCAGGGCCTGAGCCAGAACGGGATTCCTCCCGGTGAGACGTACGTCTACGAGTTCACGCTTCGCCAGCACGGAACTCAGATGTACCACTCCCACGGCGATGAGATGACGCAGATCGGCCTCGGCACGATGGGTTTCTTCATCATCCATCCCAGGCAACCGACTCACCGCATCGATCGTGACTTCGCCATCTTCCTGAACGAGTGGGCGATCTCTCCAGGCACGGCACGGCCCAACCCGAACGTGATGACGAATTTCGATATCTTCACCTTCAACAGCCGCGTGTTTCCCGGGACCGAGCTTCTCGTCGCTCGCACCGGAGATCGCGTTCGCATCCGCATCGCCAACGTCGCCCAGGAGTCGCACCCGATCCATCTCCACGGCCACAACTTCCAGGTCGTCGCCACGGACGGTGGAGACGTCCCGATCGCGGCCCGCTGGCCCGAGACGACCGTGCTCGTCGCACCGGGACAAACGCGAGACTTCGAGTTCACGGCGAATCCGGGAGACTGGGCGATGCATTGCCATCGGCGTCACCACCCAATGAACGCCATGGGGCACGACATCCCGAACGTGATCGGCGTACAGCAGGCGCAGCTGGAGGAGAAGATTCGCGAACTCCTCCCCGGCTACATGGCGATGGGAGAGAGCGGGATGCACGAGCACGCCCTCCACGCCGCGCATCACGAGGGACCGGACAACACCCTTCCCATGATGGGTGGAGATGGTCCGTTCGGCACGGTGGCGATGGGTGGAATGTTCACCGTGCTCAAGGTGCGTGACCGTCTCGAAAGCTACGATGTCGATCCAGGATGGTATGACAATCCGGCCGGCACCGTCGCGGGCCCCGCGGAGCTGCCCGCGTACTGGCAGTCACAGTCATCGGCGGACCGTGCGCCCTCGCCGGCCCGGAATCCCCAGATGGGCTCGACGCACGACCACCAGCCGTAAGTCGCGACGGGCGAGCATGATCACATGACCACGTGTTTGGCTGGTGCCGGAGCCGGGAGTCGAACCCGGATGAGCGTTGGCTCAGATGGGATGAGAAGGTCGACCTCCGTCGCGGGTACTGTCAAGTTAGGGTGGTTGG
>JAOTWC010000325.1 GCA_029863105.1 Gemmatimonadota bacterium
ACAATCGGTCTGCGGCCGATAGTAACCCGAATCGACGGACCGATGTCGCTCGAACAGCCAGATCGCTTGCCATGCGCGATCCAAACCGTGATACTCGCCCTGTGCGAGCCGTGACTTCCGAAGAGAACCGTCCAGACATCGACGACATCGACAAGGCCATCGTTCGACACCTTCAAGGCGACGGACGGATGCCGTATTCGGTCCTCGGGCCGCTGGTCGGACTGTCTCCGGCGGCGACCCGTCAGCGTGTCCTGAATCTCATCGAGGCCGGCGTGATGCAGATCGTGGCCGTCACCGATCCCACCAAGCTCGGGTTCGGGATCCAGGCGATGATCGGGTTCCGGGTGACAGGCGACATCGAAGCGGTCAGCAGCCAGTTGGCCGGGATGGACGAGGTTGAGTATCTGGTCATCACGACGGGGCGTTTTGACCTGCTGGCCGAGATCGTCGCAACATCACCCGATCAGCTCCTCGGCACGCTCAAGTCAATCAGGGCGCTTCCCGGGGTCCAGACAACTGAGGTTTTCACCTACCTCAGGCTCGAGAAGCAGATCTACGACTGGGGAACCCTGTAGCCCCCGAGGACCTGCGGCCTCACCCGCCGATGTAGCTCGGCTCCGGGTCGTGTGCTGGTCATTGGCGTCGTCACTGGGAACATACTCCGACCTGGGGAAACGCGAATCTCACGTTGGTCATCACCATCGGTTTTGGCGTGGATTTCCGTCCTCCTGCGGAATGTCCGCAGAACGGGAGAAACAGCCGTCTTGTCGATGAGGAGCAGCCAGTGCCTGTGCCAGTACACGCTCTCGACCACGGCCCGCGCCCAACACAGTGGCAACCCAATATCTGGGATCACATGCATATTGCCGGATATGGGCGGGCGGCGGCAGCCTCACGCAGTCCACGAAACCGGTCGGTCACGGCGCCAGTATTCGTGGGGCAGCCAAGGGGTATTTGGCTCCTACCAACATGCGCTGTTGCGTGTAGGATTCGAGGGACATGGAGGGCGAAACCCCGACGTGTCGTAGCGCCTGGTGACATTCCTCGCCCTCCCGAAAGGGGTGGGTTATGGGCAAGCGACTGTTCGTAATTGGCGCAGTGTTGATGCTCTTCGCGGTGGTGCTCGCGGCGCCTGCGAGCGCAACGAAACCGCTCGATGTCGAAATCGATCTGACCACGTACTTCGCGGAGCCGCCCGCACTTGCGAGCGGGACCTTCGAGGCATCTGGACCGGCCGTCGAAGCGGGACTGATGTGCAGCGAAGGCACCAAACAGGATTTGTTCCCCGAGAAGTGGGCTGGAAGCTCCAGCATCGTCCAGAACGGCCAAGTCATCACGGAATTCACGTGCACCGACGAACCGTTCGCCGGTGACACCTTCGTAATCAAAGCGCAGATGCACATCGACATCTCCGCAGGTCCGCCGACATGGGTCGTGAACTGGGTCGTGAAAGGCGGAACTGGCGCCTTCACAGATCTGCACGGCAACGGCGCCGGTTCTGGGAACCTCATCTTCGACCCGTTCCCTGTCGGCGCGGCCGACCTCTACTCGGGTCAACTCCACTAGGACGGCTCTTCGCAGACGACACCCGCACAGATCGGCACGTCTGGGTGCGGTTCTCCTGGCACCGGTTGACTGCCCGGTGTGAGGTTCCCTGATGCCCGATGGTTCGCTGCTGGTATCCAAAGCAGGGCATTCTGTGCCGGTGACAACCAAAGATGATGCCCTGCAGCCAGAGGAGCTAGCGCCTAGCGGTGGTGTGTGGCAGGGCCTGCTATTCGACAACCCTCGTTCGGGATACGAATTGAGCCTGACGTGGACCTTCAGTTTCGACTACGCACCAGTCCGACGTAGCCATGGCGAGACGGTGCCGGGCTTGGTGTTCGATTGGGTCCGACTCGGTAGGTGCAGTTGGACAACTATTGCTGGCCAGCAGGCGACGGCGCATCGATTCGGTGAGCCGATCGAAACCAGCGCGTATTTCTTCGAGCACTACCGCTACGAAGAGGCCGAGATCCGGATTCTCGAGCAGCGCGGATGGGAGATCTTTGTGGCGGCAGGGGCACGAGGCGACATCGACGGATTGGGTATAGATCCACTCCAAGCCGATGAGTGGTTGCTGTTTGGAGGGATCTTCGTTCAGCCGAATCTCCCGCCGCTTAACGCCGGAGAGGCGAAACGGCTTCTCGCCGGATTCACCGACACCACCGCCCTAGTTGGCGTGCCACGAGAGCACAACTACCTGTTCAAGCCCGCCGGCTAATAGTAGAAACGGCGGCTATCTCCTCACTCGTGCCTACGACACGCACAACGTCAGGAAGCACGGGCTCCTTGGCGCCGAGGTGGACCGGAACGGGATGCACACCCTGACACACCACTACGCCTCGGTCCTCCTCGACAACGGCGTCAGCATCCGGGCGGTGTCCGAGTATCTTGGTCACCACGACCCCGGCTTCCCCTTGCGCACCTACGCCCATCTGATGCCTGAGTCGGAGGACCGGGCCAGGGCCGTGATCGACGCGGCACTCGGGAATCCCGCTGAATCCTCGCGAAACGCCAAGCAGGCCTGACCGCGTATCCCCTGGTCAGAGGGTTGTGTCGGCCCCTC
>JAOTWC010000326.1 GCA_029863105.1 Gemmatimonadota bacterium
GTCCCCCTGCTGCAGATACCGGACGCCGCCGTGGACGAGCTTCGTGCTGCGGCTGGACGTGCCCTGGGCGAAGTCGCCCGCCTCGAGCAGCAGGGTGTCGTAACCGCGTGCGGCAGACTCCACGGCCGTTCCGAGGCCCGTCGCCCCTCCGCCGATGACCACGACGTCCCAGGTCCGCCCGTCGCGGGCGGCGGCCAGCATCGTGTCTCGGTTCATTCGGGAAGCCGCCGCGCGTCAGTCGCTGAGCGGGCCGGCAGATCGGATTTCCTCGCTCACATGATCCTCGTAGGCGGCGAAGTTCTCGCGGAATCTGCGAGCGAGATCACGCGCGGCCGCATCGTACGCGACCGGATCCGACCACGTATCTCGCGGAGTCAGCACCTCCGGTGGCACGTCCGGACAGCTGACGGGGACGTGGAGCCCGAAGATCGGATCGCGCCGGGTTTCGATGTGGGCCAGAGAGCCATCGAGCGCCGCGCTCACCATCGCCCGCGTGTGCGCGATCTTCATCCGTCGGCCGACCCCGAACGGGCCGCCGCTCCAGCCGGTGTTGACCAGCCAGCAGTCCGCTCCGTGGCGCCTGATCTTCTCGCCCAACAGGTCGGCGTAGACCGACGGATGAAGCGGCATGAAGGGTGCCCCGAAACACGTACTGAACGTCGCCACGGGCTTGTCGCCGAGGCCCTTCTCCGTCCCGGCGAGTTTTGCAGTATAACCTGAGATGAAGTGATACATCGCCTGTGGCGACGTAAGTTTAGATATCGGGGGCAGGACTCCGAACGCGTCGGCCGTCAGCATGATGACGTTGCGGGGATGACCCGCCGTGCCGGATGCCGAAGCATTCGGAATCAGGTGGATCGGATAGGCCGCCCGTGTGTTCTCCGTATACCGGTCGTCGTCGAGATCCAGCTCCCGCGTGTCCGGATCGATGACGACGTTTTCGAGCACGGTTCCGAAGGTACGGGTCGTCTGGTAGATCTCGGGCTCCGCTTCCTCGGACAGCCGGATCACTTTGGCGTAGCAGCCGCCCTCGAAGTTGAACACGCCGCGATCGCTCCAGCCGTGCTCGTCATCCCCGATCAGCGTCCGGTCGGGGTCGGCCGACAGAGTTGTCTTTCCCGTGCCGGACAGGCCGAAGAACAGCGCCGGGTCTTCCGAATCTCCGACATTGGCCGAGCAGTGCATGGCCATGATGCCATCGAGCGGAAGCAGATAGTTCATGACGGTGAAGATCGACTTTTTGATCTCTCCGCCATAGCTGGTGCCGCCGATCAGGACGAGGCGCCGGCCAAGATTGAGCAGAATGAACGTCCCGGAATTCGTCCGGTCTCGTTCCACATCCGCCTCGAAGCCCGGACACTGAATGACAGTGAACTGTGGCTCATGCGCTTCCAGGGCATCCAGCGGCGGCCGGATGAACATGTTCCGGGCGAACAGACTGTGCCACGCACGCTCGCAGACGATGCGCACGGGCAGTCGATACTCCGGATCCGCTCCGGCCCACAGATCCTGGACGTAGAGATCACGCTGCGAGACGTAGTCGAGCATCCGTTGATGTATAGAGTCGAACACCTGCTGATCGAATGGACGATTGACGGCGCCCCACCAGACGTGATCTTCGCTGCCCGGTTCTCGAACGACGAACTTGTCGTTGGCGGATCTGCCGGTGTGCACCCCTGTGCGGACGACCAGCGGACCCGACGCGAGGATGGCGTCGCCTTCGGTGATCGCGCGTTCGTAGAGTTCTGGTACTCGCAGGTTCCACCGCACCGTGCCGGCCCGCGTGATACCGGCGTTCTCGATCCCGTGTCGGCTGATTCGAGGGCCTGTGTGCTCCATATGTCCATCCTACGCTGATTCGTGCGATATCGTCCCGCCAGTATCGAATTCCGATGCCCGCGGCGGACCGTGAATCGTGCCCTGTTGCGGGGACGAAAGCAATGCCAGCGGCCCCTCGCAGGGTCGCGCTGGGCGGTGTGGCTCGCCCGCGATGCCTGCGGTAGGTTTCACTGCCCGTGTGGAACCCACTACCCGATGAGGCTCGATGATCGAAATCACCGGCAAGGGCTTGCAGCTGGAAGAGGTGGCTCGTGTGGCGCGGGCGGGGGAATCCGTTTCCGGCCCCAGCCAGGCAGCGCGTGAGCGCATGCAGGCGAGCCTGGACTGGGTGGAGGAGGTTCTCGGGGCCGACGAACCGGTGTACGGCATCAACACCGGATTCGGAGCGCTCGCAGGCACGCGCGTCGCGGCGGACGATGCCAGCCAGCTGTCCCGCAACGTGATCCTCAAGTGCTGTGTAGGCGTGGGGGACCCACTGCCGGCCGATGTCGTTCGCGCGATGATGGCAATCCGAGCAGACACGCTGGCCCGGGGGACGTCCGGCGTTCGTCCCGCCATCGTCGAGACCCTCGTCGCGATGCTCAACAAGGGCGTGACGCCGTTCGTGCCGTCGAAGGGATCACTCGGCGCAAGTGGAGATCTTGCTCCCCTGGCCCACATCGCAGTCGTGCTGACCCGCGAGGCGGGTCGCCCGGAGGGGTCGGTACAGAGCGGGCGCGCGTGGTACGGGGGGGAACTCCTGACCGGGGTGGAGGCGATGCG
>JAOTWC010000024.1 GCA_029863105.1 Gemmatimonadota bacterium
GCTCGATCTTCGCCGTCACTACATGGACGTCTTCCGGGCGTCCCTCGATTCTGAAATCCGGGACGTTCGGTTCGACCTGTCGTCCGTTGACGCCGACACCCTCGAGACGTTGATCGCCGCGCTGAATGACGATGACGAGAGGCGTGTACTGACGGCACTCGATCTGCTTGCGGCCATGGACAGGACGAGTGCGATCCCCGGGCTGATGCTCCGGCACTCTTCGCACCGCGTGGTCCGGCGAGCGCTCGAACATCTCTCGAAGGCGGACCGGGCCGACCTCGTCTCGCTGCTTCCGGAGCTACTGGATCACTCGGACAGCCGGATTCGGGCTGCTGCCCTTCGGGTGGCGCTGCGCCGCGGCGACGAAGGGACCCTTCGTCGTGCGCTCCATGACCGGGCGCCCAGCGTTCGAGCGACCGCGGGCGCTGGCCTTGCGGCCCTGGGTGGTGGAGCGGACGACACGCTGTCCCGCTCACTGGAAGGTGAGGTGGCGGTTCGCCGCGCCGTGGCCATCACCTTCGGCGAGCGGCCACACGAGCGCCTTCAGGCGCTGCTCTTACGGCTGACGTTCGATCCCGACGCGCGGGTGAGGCGAGATGCGGCGGCGGCGCTCGGACACCCGACATATGCCGGCAGGGCGCCGTCGCTGATCCAGTTGCTCCCGGATCGACCGATCCGTGAGGCCGTCCGTCGCTCGCTCGTCGGAACGGGACCGCGGACGCTTGACCTGCTGCGGGAAGTTCTCGCCGACCCGGAAGCTTCGCACGCCGTGCGCCGCCAGATCCCCGACGCTATCGCCGAGTTCGGCGGATCGCTGGCGGCCGGCGCTTTGAGCGACCGACTGCTGATCGAACCGGACGGAATGATCAGGTTCAAGATCCTCCGGGCCCTGGGGAGAATGCGCCGACGTGATCCAAGCCTCGTTCTCGACCAGGCCGCACTCCGTGCCGCACAATCCATAACGGAGCAAACGGCTCTTCGTCTGATGAACTGGCGGCATGCCCTCGAGGACAAGGCAGACGCCGAGGGCTTTGCGGATTCGACAGAGCGCCAGCTGCTGATCGGACTTCTCAGGGACAAGGAGCGCCACGCCGTTGAGCGCCTCTTCCGGTTGATGAACCTGAGTGCCGACAACGACGATTTCTTCCGGGTGCATCGCGGACTCGAAAGCGGTGGCGTGGCCTCTGTTTCGAGTAGTTGCGAGCTGCTGGAGCACCTCGTTCCGCCGAGTCGTAGCCCTGGCCTGTATCGTCTCGTCCAGGATCTTTACGACACCGATACGTCCGCTTTGGTGGGCCGCGAGCGCAGCGGCGCGACAGCGGAGGAGACCCTGAAGGAACTGATCGCCGCCCAAAGCGACAAGCTGGGAGTGCTGGCTTGTGCCGTACTTGATCCCGACCAGGAGACCCGTCCATGAACCCGCGCCGCGTCGTGGACCGGGTTCTGTACTTCCGGGGCCACCCGGCATTCGCGGGGCTGGCGCTCGAACACCTGCTGTCGCTCGCTCGCCAATGCACGTCCGCGACCCTCGAGACCGGGCAACGCACGCCGCGCGCGTCCAACCCCGACCTCGATACGGTCCTGTTCGTCACGGCCGGAGGGCTGGAAATCGAGAGCGGGGATCGCGTGCGGACGATACGTGCTGGCGAATCGGCGGGATTGATGCGCGTTCTCGCGAACCGTGCCCCGCTGTCCGGCCGCGCTATCGGGCCGACAGAGGCAATCGGCCTGACACGGGAAGACCTCGAGGAGATTCTCGAGAACCGATTCGAGATCGCGCTCGCCATGCTTGGTTGGGTATGTCGGGAATCGCTGGACCGAATGGCAACGCTCGCGCCGGGCCACGTCCTTCACGGATCCGAGCAGGAGACGGCCACTCCACCGCCCGTCGGGTCAGCGTTCGCCAGGCGCCTCGCCGGTCTGGCCCGGTCGTCGTGGTTTCCCGGCGAGCACCTGGACGCCCTCGCAGAACTCGCCGTCCACGTCCAGGACGTCGAAATGGAACCGGGGCACCGCTTGTGGACGCCAGGTGACGCCGCCGACCACTTCTTCGTGATCACATCCGGGATGGTGAAGTGCTCCGCAGGCCTGTCCTGGCATTGCCACGGCGGCGAGGGCGTTACCGTGGGCGAGTTTGAGGCACTGTCGGGAGCCAGTCGGCGATTCGAGGCCGAGGCGGAGGTGCCTGTCAGTGCGCTCCGCGTCGACACGGGTCCGTTCCTGGATATCCTGGAGGATCACTCACAGATGGCCGTTGATGTGCTTGCGACCCTGGCCGACCGCTGCCTGTATCTCTCCGGCGAGGGAGGAACCCCACCGTGAATGAGCCCGCTACGCCGCTAGTCGAAGGACCGTGCACAACATAAGATCGTGTGAGGTATCCCAGACGCGATCCGACGGAGGCATGGTGGGCGAATCGAATGGACAGTGCGTGGTAATCCTCGGAGCATCGAGTGGATTCGGCGAGGCCGCCGCACTCGAGTTCGCCCGAGTCGGTTACGACATCGTGGGAGTTCACCTCGACCGTCGGGCGGGTCTGGCGCGCGTCGAGGAACTGAAGCAGCAGGTGGAGGCTCTCGGGGTTCAGGCCGACTTCCGGAACATGAACGCGGCGAGCCCCGAGAAGCGGGACGAATTGCTCGATGAACTGAGCGCCGGGCGCCAGCCGGGATCGGTGCGGGTGCTCCTGCACTCCCTGGCGTTTGGCACCCTGCGGCCCCTCGTCGCGCAGGACCCCTCCGAGTCGATGTCCCAGGATCAGATGGACATGACGCTCAACGTGATGGCCCACTCCCTGGTCTACTGGACACAGGGCCTGGTAGCGCGCGGCCTGATGGGCGATGGCGGTCGGGTGTTCGCGATGACGAGCTCCGGGGGAGACCGCGTCATCCCGTCGTATGGAGGAGTGTCAGCAGCCAAGGCGGCGCTCGAGTCGCACTGCCGGCAGCTGGCCCTGGAACTTGCCCCCCACCGCATCACGGCGAACGCGATCCGGGCCGGGGTGACCGATACACCGGCTCTGCGGAAGATCCCGGGCGCGGAATACATGATCGAAGAGGCCAAGCGCCAGAATCCGTACGGGCGTCTGACGACGCCGGAGGACGTCGCCCGCTGCCTGGTCGCGCTGTGCGATCGCGGTACCGATTGGATGACGGGCAACACCCTGCGTGTGGACGGCGGGGAAGACTTCGTCGGATCCATGCCTTCGTGACCCGCGTGATCTGAGAGGAGGCGCGTCATCGAGCTCGACGAGCGGCAACCACCGGGTGCAACTCGCCGCGCAAAAGTCGGCCTCGTCGCAGGTCCGGTTCTGGGGCTCGCGACCGCCCTGCTGCTCCCGGACGCATACTCGGACATTTCGGGTGAATACGTGGTGTTCGCACAAGCGGCGCGTGCCACGGCCGGCGTAGGAGTGTGGATGGCGGCCTGGTGGCTCACCGAGGCCATCTCGATTTATGCAACGGCGCTGCTCCCGCTTGCGCTGCTGCCCCTCACGGGCGCGAGGACCGTCCTGGAAGCCGCTTCGCCATATGGTCATCCGCTGATCTTCCTGTTCATGGGCGGCTTCCTGCTCGCGCTTACGATGCAGCGATGGGGATTCGACAGAAGGGTCGCTCTGTCCACGCTGCGTTTCGCGGGCGCGCGCCCGAGGCACATCGTCGCGGGGTTCATGGCGGTGACGGCGGGCCTCAGCATGTGGGTGTCGAATACGGCTACCGCCGTGATGATGCTTCCGATCGCCATCAGCGTGATCCACGTGGCGGAGGCCGGCCCCGATCAGCGTGATCGGCCGATCCCGTCGTTCGCCGTCTGCCTGCTGCTCGGGATCGCCTATGCGGCGTCGATTGGCGGCGTCGGCACGCTCATCGGAACGCCGCCCAACCTGTTTCTCGCGTCGTTCATCGAGAGCCATCTCGGTCAGGAAATCTCCTTCGTCCGCTGGATGGCGGTGGGCGTGCCATTCGTCGCCCTGTTTCTGCCGATCACCTGGTGGCTCCTCACGCATGTGCTGCATCCCCTGGACGAACAACCGCTGGCCGGCGTGGAAGACAGGGTCGCCGATGCGCACGCGGCCCTGGGCCGCTGGTCCCGCGGAGAGCGCATCACAGCCTCCGTCTTCCTCGCGACTGCCGTTGCCTGGCTGCTGCGCCCCGTGCTCGTGACGCTCGAAATCGGGGATGCGCGGCCCCTCGCCGGGCTGTCGGATACGGGGATCGCCATCGCGGCTGCGCTCGTGCTGTTTGCCACACCGGTCGACTGGCGGCGGGGCGTCTATGCGCTGGATTGGCCTACGGCGGTTAGGCTGCCCTGGGGGATCCTGGTGCTGTTCGGAGGCGGGCTGTCGCTTGCCGGCGCGATCGAACACACCGGACTCGGCGCCTTTCTCGGGACCCAGGTGGGTGGGCTGGCGGGGATACCGCCCCTCGTGCTGACCGCATTCGTGGCCGGGCTGGTCATCTTCCTCACCGAGCTCACGAGCAATACGGCGACGACGGCCACTTTTCTGCCGATTCTCGCCGGACTGGCGCCGGCTCTGGGCGTCGAAGTGCTCGTGCTCATCGTCCCGGCAGCCATCGCTGCGAGCTGCGCGTTCATGCTGCCGGTCGCCACGCCACCCAACGCCGTCGTGTTCGGTTCCGAGCGCATTACGCTGCCCCAGATGGCCCGTGCCGGCGTGTGGCTCAACCTGATCGGCATCGTGCTCATCACGTTGCTCACCTACGCCATCGTGGTGCCGGTGCTGCTAGGTTGATCGCATGGACCCAATCAGCGAAGTCCGGGACATCGCGCGCGACCACCTCGCGGTAGTGCGCCGCGAGTTCACCCGGCCGTGGGACGAAGGGAGCTTGCAGCCGGGAGCCGAAACGGGCCGCCGCCTCGGCCTCGCTCTAACGCTTTCTGCGCTCGTGGCGGGTGCGGGTCTCGCGCTCTATTCCATCCTCGGCGGCGACTGACGTCGTGCCCGGCGAACCGCTCATCGCCTGCGGCGTCCAGTTCGACTGCAAGCTCGCCGACGCCGCCGGCAATACGGAGTTCGTGTGTGGCGAACTGGCCGACGCGTCCACGCTGCACGGCTCGAGGCTGGTCGTGTTTCCGGAGGCCGCGCTCACCGGCTACGTATTTGAAACTGCGCGGGAGGCGGCCGATGCTGCGATCACTGCCGATGGGCCCGAGCTGCGCGCCATCGCACGAGCCTGCCGCGCCGCCTCCACCTGGACCGTCGTTGGAACCGTCGAACGCGACGAGGGCGGACGGGTGTTCAACGCGGCCTTTCTGATCGGTCCGACCGGCATCGAGGGCCGCTACCGGAAGATACATACGCTGTGCCTGGGCGTGGACCGATTTGCCGGGCGCGGCGACGAGTTCCGGGTGTGGGACCTCCCGATCGGCCGGATCGGACTCAATATCTGCTATGACGGCACGTTTCCCGAATCAGCGCGAACGCTGAAGCTGCTCGGCGCCCAGCTCATCGTCCTGCCGACCAACTGGCCGATGCTGCACATGAAACGAGAACAGACGCAGATGCGGGCGTATGAGAACCACGTGAACTACTTCGCGGTGAATCGGGTCGGGGAAGAACGGGGTACGGTGTTTCCCGGGGGCAGCCTGGCGGCCGGGCCGCGGGGCGAGTTACTGGCTGAAGGCGGGAGCGGTCCGGAACGTGTCGTGGTCAGGTTCGACATGGGCGCAAGCGACCGGAACCGGGTGGTCCTCGCCCCGGGAGACTACGAATTCGACTACGTCGCCGATCGGCGTCCCGACACGTATCGTCCGGTCACCGATCAGCCGCAGTCGGGCGAGCCGACCGGCTCGGTGGAGCCGAAGGCCTGAAAGACTTCGGCCTCCACCGGTTGTTCTATCGAAGGAACCTCAGGCACCTCGGCGATTTCCGCAGCGCTGACGGCCGTCGCCACGCTCGATCCCGCCGCCACCAGTATCCCCAGGAGCACCAGCATTCCGGCCAGCTCCCTCGCCTCACGCCTCCACATGATTCCCCATCCCTTCAGCACTCGGTCCTCGTTCCGGTCAGTACTGAGTACACTTGATTGGACAAGTCATTCGCCCAAACGGTTGCAGCACACTACGAGGGGTGTCGATCCGGGGTTTCAGCGGTTTCGCAGACGCTAGAAGCTGACTTTCGTGATCCGCCCACCCGGGCCGACGATCCAGCCCGCGTCGGCCGAGGCGAAACCGATCCCCCAGTAGGCAGCGTCATCCAGCGGAAGCCAGGTGTGCGCCCCGTCCGCCGAATACTCGGCGCCGTTCGGCGATACGATGACCATCGTGGCCGGAAAGGTGCCGGGTACCCAGGCGCCCCCGAAAATCGCCCCGGACAGTGACGGCTCGCCCGCGATCGTCCAGCTCTCCCCGCCATCGCTCGTGACGGCGACGCGCGGCGACGGCTCCGCAGCGGCACTGAGGTCGCCACCGAAGGCGACGCCGATGGCCGAATTGCGGAACGAGATCGAGAACAGGCCGGCTGCGCCGCCGCCGCGTATCGGCGACACGACGGCCCGCCAGCTCCTGCCATAGTCCTCCGTCAGCAGGACACGCGCGGGGTCTGCCGCCCCCGTGCTGATCCAGCCGCGGCCATTCTCGCCGACAACCAGGCAGGTGCCGCTCGCCGCAAATCCGCCTTCGCCATCCGCCGCAGCCGGCAATCGGTCCTCCGGCACGCGCTTCCACGTCCGTCCGCCATCCTCGGTACGCATGATGCGCAGCCCGCCGTCGACCTCGTCACCGTACAGCGCGCCCCGCTCTGCATCCCAGAAGTCCAGGCAATCGTAGAACCCGTCGGGTTCCGGGTTCGTCCACTGGAGCGTCCAGGTCGCCCCGCCGTCGTCCGTATGGAAGACGTTGGACAACTCGCCCGGCCCGGCCGACAGCAGCCAGGCCTCGTCCGCCGACTCGGCGTGAACGTCCCGGAAACCGAGGCTGTCGGCTCCCGGCACGACGGCCGTCTGCCAGGTGGCCCCGCCGTCCGTCGTCCGCGAGTAAGTCCCACGGTGCCCGCTTACCCACACCACGTCATTACTCACCGGACTTACGGCCTGCAGAAGTGCCTCGGTGCCGCTGACCTGCGTCTCCAGCACCGGCGTGCGGATCGGCCGCGCATCCAGGTCCCGGGCGACGTACACGGCGTCTCCCGTGTCGACGCCCGATCCGCCATATCCGCCGCACGCAGCGACGAGAACCACCGCCGCGCCCGTCAGAATAACGCGACAGCCCGACTCAGCCGGCGGCCGCATACAGCCCCGCCACGGCATCCCAGTTCACGAGATTCCAGAACGCCGAGATGTAGTCCGGTCGACGGTTCTGGTAGTTCAGGTAGTACGCGTGCTCCCACACGTCGAGACCGAGTATCGGCGTCAGACCCTCCATCAGCGGACTGTCCTGGTTGGCCGTCGAATAGATCTTGAGTCCGCCCTCGCTCGACGCTGCCAGCCAGGCCCAGCCCGAGCCGAACCGGGTGCCGGCTGCATCGGAGAACTTGTCGCGAAACGCTTCGAACGAACCGCACGCCGCCTTGATCGCGGCGGCCAGATCGCCGGTCGGAGCGGACGCGCCGCCCGGCGCGATCACCTGCCAGAACAGCGTATGGTTCACGAATCCTCCCCCGTTGTTTCGCACGCCGCCGCGGATTTCGGCTGGGAGGGAATCGATGGAGCTCAGCAGGTCCTCCGCCGAGCGATCGTGGAGATCGGCATGGGCTTCGAGCGCCGCGTTCAATTTGCTCGTGTAGCCGGCGTGATGCTTCGAATGGTGAATTTCCATCGTCCGCGCATCGATGTGGGGCTCCAGTGCGTCGTACGCGAAGCCGAGCTCCGGAAGTTGGAACGGATAGGCCATGACGTATCTCCTCCATGTGTTGATCTGACGGGCCGGAACAGCAGCCGCCAACGTGTTCCCGCGGCATCGACGACACAAGTCTGTTCGCCCATCGAACCGCCTGAAACGGTGGCCCGGAAGCCTGTCCGGGCGTAGGATAATAGGCTCAGCGGACGCGGATCCAAAGCGCCCGACCACGATCGGATAGCCACCCCACGGAGTGTATACAGATGTCTGCGGATTCTCAGTCCGGACGAACCGTCGAGGGAGATCACCGCCCCCCGGCGCCCGTGAACGAACCGGTGTTGGATTACGCACCCGGTTCACGTGAGCGCGCCGAGCTGAAGGCGAAACTGGAGGACATGCGGTCGGAGGTAGTCGAGATCCCATTGGTGATCGACGGGGAGGACGTCCACACCGGCGACGTATCGGAAGTCCATATGCCGCATGATCATGGGCACGTGCTTGCCCGCTATCACATGGCCGGCCCGGAAGAAACGAGACGGGCGGTCGAGAGCTGCATGGATGCGCGGTCCGACTGGGCGAACTGGAGTTGGCAGGACCGGGCGGCTGTCTTCCTGCGCGCCGCCGACCTGCTGGCCGGACCATGGCGGCAGACCTTGAACGCCGCGACGATGCTGGGTCAGAGCAAGACGTGCCACCAGGCCGAGATTGATGCGGCGTGCGAATCGATCGATTTCTGGCGGTTCAACGTCCAGTACGCGCGCGAAATCTACGAGAAGCAGCCGATGAGTTCGCCGGGCGTCTGGAACATGACCGATTACCGGCCGCTGGAGGGGTTCGTCTACGCTATCTCGCCGTTCAACTTCACAGCCATCGGCGCGAATCTGTGCTCCGCTCCCGCGCTGATGGGCAACGTGGTGGTCTGGAAACCGGCCCACACGTCCCTGCTGTCCTCGTACTACAACATGCGCCTCCTGCAGGCGGCCGGATTGCCGGCCGGCGTCGTCAACTTCGTGGCGGGAGAAGCCCGGAAGATCAGTGAAGTCCTGCTCGCGAGCCCGCACCTGGCGGGGATTCATTTCACGGGTTCAACCGGGACCTTCCGGCTCCTGTGGAAGCAGGTCGCGGCCAACCTGGAAAACTACCGCACGTATCCGCGTCTCGTCGGTGAGACGGGGGGAAAGGACTTCGTACTGGCCCACGAGAGTGCGAACCCGCAGCAGGTCGCCACGGCTCTCGTGCGCGGTTCGTTCGAATACCAGGGCCAGAAGTGCAGTGCAGCCTCGCGAGCTTACGTTCCCGAGAACCTGTGGCCGGCGGTACGCGAAACGATCGAAGCGCAACTCGACACGATCGAAATGGGTGATCCGTGCGACTTCGGCAATTACGTCGCGGCGATCATCGATGAGCCGGCGTATCGGTCGATCACGCAGTACATCGATCAGGCGAAAGCGTCTCCGGATGCCGATGTGATCATCGGCGGCGGATACTCCGAGGAGACCGGCTGGTTCGTCGAGCCGACAGTGATCCTCGCGAAGGACCCGAGGTTCACGACGATGTGCGAGGAAATTTTCGGGCCCGTCCTGACGATTTACGTGTACGAGACGGACCGCTGGGCGGAGACGATCAAGCTGGTCGATACGACGTCACCCTACGCTCTCACCGGTGCGGTGCTGGCCACCGATCGGAGCGCGGTGCGCGATGCGCTGTCCGGCCTGCGGGACGCGGCCGGCAATTTCTACATCAACGACAAGCCCACCGGTGCGGTCGTCGGCCAGCAGCCGTTCGGTGGCGCTCGAGCCAGCGGGACGAACGACAAGGCGGGCTCGCACCTGAACCTCCTCCGCTGGGTATCTCCCCGAACGGTGAAGGAAACCTTCGATCCGCCGCGCGATTATCGATATCCATTCCTGGGTGCTGACCGGAAGCTCAGCGAGTTGAAAGACGAGCTGCGGGACCGGTTCGGCGATCGCGCCGGCGACATCCGCGGGCAGCTGGGTGGTCTCGGTGGTTCCCTCAAGGATCAGCTGACACGGCTCCTCGACCGGGCGGAACAGGAAAAAACCGAACAGCCGACGACGGAGGACGCCTGAGATGGCCCGGTTCACGGACGAAGAGCTGATGCGGAAGGTGCAGGAAGGGTTCATCGTTGAATCCGAGGCCGATATGACCGCGACTTACAAGAAGGCGCTGATCGGTCAGCTGACGGTGCAGGGCGACACGGAATTGATGAGCGCGCCGGCGTACTACATGGCGGCCAAGGATGCGCCGTCCACCAACACGATGGTGTCCGCGACGGCGATCATCCAGGACGAACTGGGGCACGCGAACATCGCGTATCGACTGCTGGCGGATCTGGGCGAGGACCCGGAAGCGATGTTGTACGACAGGGCGCCCAACCGGTTCAAGAACCCGTTCGGGTTCGATCAGCCGCTCGAGAACTGGGCCGAGCTCGTCACCGCGAATGGTCTCTACGATCGCGCCGGCATCACGCTGCTCAGCGACGTCCATCGACACACCTCGTACGGGCCCCTGAAGCGGGCGCTCGTCAAGGTCGGAATGGAGGAAAATTTCCACCTGCGTCACGGCGAGGTGTGGATGCGCCGGCTGGCGGAGGCGGGTGGCGAGGGGCGCGATCTCGTCCAGCGGGCCGTCGACTGGATGTTTCCGATGGGTGTCGAGTGGTTCGGGATGCCGGACGACCGGAAACACCACAACGCGCAACTCGACTTCAAGCTCAAGGGGATGACGAACGATCAGCTGCGGGCCACCTGGCTCAAGGCGGTCGTGCCGCTGTGCGAGCAGCTTGGAATCGAGGTGCCCGCGCACACCGACCCGGATTCCGGTGAGGTGGAGCTGGAGTACGAGTTTCCGTGCGAATGGGACGCCGACGAGCGGGTGTGGCTGCATGACACACCGATTACGTGGGACGAGGTGTGGGACCGGTGGCGGGCCCGAGGACCGATGAACGAAGAGTTCGTCGAGTCGGTTCGCCGCAGCCGGTCGGCAACCGAAAAACTGCTGGCGGCGTGAGCGATCTCGTCCGGATCCGCCGCGGTTCCCACTCCGACGCGGGCTACGAGTCACGTCGCGAACAAGGAATGAACTTCGCAGCCGTGCTGGCCGAGTCGTCAGGCCGGCATCCCGATCTGGAGCTGGAGATTCCCGAGTGGGAAACGCCGCCGGCGTCAGTCGAGGAGGCCGTGTGGCGCGCGCTGCACGAAGTTTCCGATCCCGAGTTTCCCATCTCGCTCCCCGATCTGGGTCTCGTGTACGGTGTCGAGGTGGAGGGCGGCACGGCGCGTGTGATCGTCAGCTTCACGGCGTCCGCTTGTCCGTGCGTCGAGTTCATCAAGTGGGATATCCGCGACCGTTTGCTGCAGGAGGAGGAGATCGACGTCGTCGAAGTCGCCGTCACGTGGGACCCTCCGTGGACCGCGGATCGGATCACCGCTCGCGGGCGCCGGGCGCTTCGCAGGGCGGGTGTCAGCGTGTGAAGCCACGCGAGACCTTCAAGGAGATGCAGCCATGGGTCGCCTGAGCGGCGAACAGCTATTCGAAATATTCGCGCGCCAGAAGCGCGAGGACCGCTTCGAGCACATCGGGACCGTGCAGGCACCGGGCCCGGAGCTGGCGCGCGTGTATGCCTGGCAGACCTACGACGAAGCTA
>JAOTWC010000327.1 GCA_029863105.1 Gemmatimonadota bacterium
CACGCGGGGATTCTGTGCGCCCGTCCGGAAGTCCTCGGGTCGCTGGAAGCCGCAAAGATCGGTCCGGCACCCGACAGCGACCCGGGGCGGTGGGAACGTGGCACTCCGGCCTACGAGGCTCTGGCCGGCACGGCAGCGGCGATCGACTGGTTGGCTTCGCTGGCCCCGGCAGAGTGCGGCGGGAGGAGCCAGCGTCTGGACAGGACGTTTGAGGTACTGCACGAGCGGGGGAGCGCATTGGGGGAGCGGCTGTGGGACGGTCTGGACCGCATCCCCGGAGTACACCTCTATGGGCCGTCACCGGACCGGCCGCGTACTCCGACCGTCGCCTTCAGCGCCGACCGGATTGCCTCGGCCGAGCTGGCAGGCCGGCTCGCTGCCAAGCATGGGGTGTTCGTGTCCCACGGCCATTTTTATGCCCCGGACACGCTTGAGGATCTCTCGGTCACGGATTCCACAGGTCTGGTTCGTGCCGGCTGCGCGTGCTACACGACGAACGATGAGGTCGACAGGCTCGTCGCGGGGGTGCGCGATATCGTCAGGCGCTGAACGCCGCGCCGTAGCGTTCCCCAAGCACGGTGAGATGGTGGTCGGTATGACCGGCCAGAATCCACGCGATCGCACGCACCGAAATCGGCGAGTCGTTGGCCTTGCCGACGATGCGCCAGGCGGTGGGTTCCAGGCCCCCGAACATCTCAAGGTTGGCGGCGCGCAGAAACTCGAACTCCCGCACGAGGCTCTCGATCGTGCGCTGATCGAATCCGCCGGCGTCCACGTAGTCGTCCTGCTCGAAACCGGGTAGTTCCGCCAGGTCTCCCCGGGCAATACAGGTCGCGCGCATACCGAAAATTCTCTCCGAGTCGGCGAGGTGACCGAGGATCTGCTTGACGCTCCACTTGCCGGGGGCGTAGCGGTAGTCACCTCCGCCGGCAATCAGCCCGGACATCTGATCCCGCACTACCCCGCTCTGCTGCGCGAGCTTCGAGAAGATTGATCCGCCTTCCAGCCGGCCGATGTACGTCTCGTAGTACGGATCGTATTCCCCTGCCTCCGGTCGACCGACGGGGTCGTTCTTCATGCCGTGAACGCCCGCTTGACGCGCTCCCAAAACCCCGGCTCTTCCGTATCCGGCAGCGGGGGCTTCCGCTCGATCTCGGCGAGTCGTTCCAGGATTTCGCGCTCTTCCCGAGTGACATCCGTCGGCGTCCAGACCAACACTCGGACGATCAGGTCACCTCTGCCCGAACCGCGCAGACGCGGCATGCCTCGCTCGCGCAGGCGCAGGGCCTGACCGCTCTGAATGCCTGCCGGAACTTCGAGCATGGCCGCGCCATCGATGATCGTAGGTATCTCAAGACGGGCCCCAAGGGCCGCCTGGCTCATCGTGACTGCGAGCGTATACACGAGGTCATCGCCGGATCGCTGGAATCGCTTGTCCTCGTCCACTTCGACAAGTACGAGGATGTCCCCCCGCGGACCGCCGGCCGGGCCAGCGTTGCCGCGTCCCGACATCTTGAGGTAGTCGTCCGTCGAGACGCCTGGAGGCACCTCGAGCTTGACAACTCTGTCGGTGCGAATTCGACCATCTCCGCGGCAGTCGCGGCAGGCCTCCGAAACGATCTCGCCCGCCCCGCCGCAGGACGGACACGGACGCACGCTGACGAACTGGCCCAGCATGGAGCGCTGGACCTGTCTCACCTCACCTGCGCCGGCACACGTGCCACAGCGCTCGATTCCTGACCCCGGCTCGGCTCCAGACCCGGCGCAGCGCTCACAGGGATCCAGAATCTTGACCCGTGCCGTGCGCTCGACGCCTCGAGCAGCGTCCTCGAGGCTCACCTTCGCCCGGATCTTCAGGTCGCTGCCTCGGCGTGTCCTACCCGTCCCGCCTTGCCGGCCACCGAACAGGTCGCCAAACCCACCGAACTCGCGCATGAACACGTCGAAAGCGTCGGCAAAATCGAAGCCTCCCTGCCCGGAGCCGGATCCGGCTCCACGCTTGAGCCCCGCCTCGCCGAACCGATCGTACAGCGATCGCTTCTCGGCATCGCGCAGGACCTCGTAGGCTTCCGTGACCTCTTTGAATTTCTCTTCGGCGTCCGACTCGCTGTTCCGATCGGGATGATACTTCATCGCCAACTTGCGATACGCCTTCTTTATGTCTTCGGTATCCGCGTCCCGCGGCACGCCGAGCAACTCGTAGAATTCTGCCATTCTCCAGTATCGGTCAGGTTCGGGTAAGTCGGGATACGAGAGAAGACGTGCAATCGACGAGCGCTACAACCTTCTCGTACGGCATGCGGGTGGGACCGATGACGCCGACGACTCCCTCGACGTGCCCGACTTCATAGGTCGCCGTAATGATGGTCAGGCCGGCGAGTTCGGGCTCGCCATGTTCTTCCCCGATGGTAATCTGCGGACCCCGTGACGTCGACCGGGGACCGAGAACGGAGGCCAGCAGATCCCGCCGTTCGGTCAGCTCGACGAGTTCCCGGATTCGTTCGCCCGAACTGAACTCGGGCTGGCCGACGAGCACGGCCATGCTGCCGAGGTGCAGGTCATCTTCTTGGATCGCCCACTCGAAGATCTCCGGACCT
>JAOTWC010000025.1 GCA_029863105.1 Gemmatimonadota bacterium
CCTGGACAGAGGCGATACGATCGACGTGATGCCGAGGACTCCCAGCAAGTTGAAGATGTTGGAACCGATCACGTTTCCCACGGCGATGTCTCCATGTCCCTTCAACGTCGCGATGATCGACGTAGCGAACTCCGGCAGGCTCGTGCCCACCGCGACGATCGTCAGGCCGATCAGGGCCTGGCCCACGCCCAGCTCTCCAGCCACGTTCACGGCTGCGCCCACGAGCAGCTTCGCACCGACCATCAGAGCCGCAAGGCCGAGAGCGATCTGAACGAAATCCTTGCCTTTCCTGCCGGGCCCGCTGGGAGCCACGGAGATGAATTCCTCCTGGACGGTTTCGGATTCCCGTCGGCCCTGAATGAACGTGTAAGCGCTGTAAGCCAGGAGACCCGCCGCCAGAAAGCCGCCCTCCCACCTGGTCAGGTGATCGTCATTCGCCAGAAAGGCCAGGGTCACGATGGTGATCAGTGCCATCAGCGGAGCGTCCACGCGAAGCAGCTTGGCCTCAACCGCCGCGGATCGCATCAGCGTGGCGGCTCCCAGAATCAATGCCAGGTTGGCGATATTGGACCCGACCACGTTTCCGACGGCGATGTCGTTCGCCCCTCCGAGGGCCGCGTTCAGCGAAACGACGAGCTCGGGAGCGCTGGTCCCGAACGCGACGATCGTCAATCCGACGACCAGAGGGGATACGCGCAGACGGAGGGCCAGTGAGCAGGAGCCGCGAACCAGGCCATCCCCTCCGAAGTACAGCAGGGCAAGACCGGAGAATCCGGCGAGCAGGTTCGTCGTCACAGGGCGTTCATCGCGTCGGGTGTGTGGAGGCAGATGAGAGGGCGGGCCGGGCGGACAAATTCATCATCCGAAATCCGGCACGCCCAGCAGGATCAAGCCGGCCGCCAGCAAGGCGAGCAAAACCAGCGCGATCACGAATCTCGATCCGCTCATGGGTTCAGTCCCCCAGTTTGAAGTGGAGATTCGAACATGGCCTCATAGGGTCCGTTCTGCACCCCGGGCGTCGCTTCCGCCATCCGCCTGGACGCAACCATCCGGCCACTCGTGCCATCGTACTCTGAGGAACCTCGAGGGACGGCCACCGCGTAAGCAAGCAGGGGGGGGTGGGAAGATGAGGGGAACGGATGTGAGGTGGGGATTCGCACTGACGGTGCTGGCTCTCATGGCCACTCCGTCTCTATTGCACGCACAGTCGAACGAACCGATCGGCGGCCAGGTCCCCGAAGACGACTCGCCTCCCTTCGCCACAATCAGCACGCCGGCGTCCGGAGTACCCGAACACGAGATCCGTGCGCCGTCAGCCGTGGCGGTCCCGTTGACCGGGGCAATCAACCTCGACGGAAGGCTCGACGAGGAGATCTGGCAATCGGCCCCGGCCATCACGGACTTCCACCAGAAGGAACCCGTCGAAGGCGCTGCCCCCACACAACTCACCGAGGTCCGCATCGTATATGACGGCGAAACGCTGTATGTCGGTGCCCGCATGTTCGATGACGAACCGGAGCAGATCGTCGGCCGCCTCGTGCGGAGGGACGGTTACTCGGAAAGCGACCAGCTGTCGATCCGGTTCGACACGTTTCTGGATCACCTGGGCGAGACGCAATTCTGGGTGAACCCGAAAGGCGTTCGAGGCGACGCCTTCGGACCGGGGGGATCGCAGCTGGACGAATCGTGGGATCCGGTGTGGGAAGCGCGAGCTCTGCTCGACGATTTCGGCTGGACGGCAGAGATGGCGATTCCATTCTCCCAGCTCCGGTTTCCACAGGGTGTCGATCAGGAATGGGGTTTGCAGATCGAGCGCGTGATCAAGCGCACCAACGAGTTCATCGTGTGGTCATTCTGGCCGCGCGGCGAGTCGGGGGGTCCGTCCAGATTCGGCCACCTGTCCGGAATCGCCGCTCCGCAATCCGGCACCACCCGGCTCGAAATTCTCCCATATACGGTTGGCCAGATATCGACCGCCGGCCGCGTGGACGCAGCGAACCCGTTCTCCGAGAGCTCGTCGGCGGAGTTCCGACTCGGCGCCGATGCAAAGTACCTGCTCACGTCGAACCTCACACTGTCCGCGACGATCAACCCGGACTTCGGCCAGGCAGAGGTTGATCCCGCCGTGGTCAACCTGAGTGCATTCGAGACGTTCTTCCCCGAGAAACGCGAATTCTTCATCGAGGGGAGCGGACTGTTCGACTTTGGCGACTTCTGGTGCTTCACCTGCAGTAACGTCTCCTCGCTGGGAATGCTGTTCACCCGCCGGATCGGCCGCCCGCCTCAGGGCTCGAGTGTCGCGAGTGGCGCAGGCGAACATTTCGATGCGCCGAACGAGAGCACGATCCTCGGAGCCGCTAAGATCACCGGCCGCACGGCCGGAGGACTGTCGATCGGCGTCCTCGAGGCCGTGACCGCACGGGAATCCGCCGACGTGTCGGGGTTCGACGGATCCCTGTTCCGCAAGGAAGTCGCACCGCTCACGAACTACTTTGCCGGCCGCGTTAAGCAGGACTTCAAGGGCGGAGATCTGCAGCTCGGCGGTATCTTCACGTCCGTCATCAGATCGTTCGACGATCCCGAGCTGACGTCGCTGCTCAACAGCCACTCCGAGGGGTTCGGTCTGGATGCCGAATACTGGTGGAAGGACCGCAACTACCACCTGATGGCGGATGTTGCTTTTACGAACATCTCCGGATCCGCCGAAGCGATCGACCGGGCTCAACGTTCGAGCGCCCGCTACCTGCAGCGTCCGGATCGGGAGAGTGGCGGCAACGGCCTGTTCTCGGATGCCTACGATCCCGCGGCGACTTCGATGCGCGGATATGGCCTGTACTCTCGTGTGGCCAAGGAATCCGGATCGTTCCGCTGGGAAAGTTCCGTAAACGTCCGCAGCCCCGGGTTCGAGAACAACGATTTTGCGTTTCTGTCGCGCTCGGATTTCATCTGGATGCACGGCAACCTGCAGTACCGCTGGCGGACTCCGAACAGCACGTACCGGTGGCTGCAGACGACGGTCGGTGCGCAGCAGCGCTTCAACTTCGACGGCGACCGGACCGACGCCCAGTATCACTCATCCAGCTACATGGAACTGCCCTCGTACTGGGAGGTCAGTCTGTTCGCCCGCTGGCGTCCGCAGGTGCTGGACGATCGGAAGACCCGCGGTGGACCTGTGGTCGCAAACGCCGCTGGCGGCTTCATCGCCCCGTGGATCGGAACCGATGACCGCAAGAAGGTCAGGTTCGAGTTCAACCCGGAGTACGGATGGTCAACGGACGGCGGACGGTTCGTCGGACTGTCGCTCGGGGTGACCGTCAAACCCGCCTCGAACATATCCCTGTCCTTGAGTCCCGGATATTCGCGCAACCAGGGCACATCGCAGTTCGTGACCAGTCTTGACGATCCAACGAACGTCTCCTTTTTCGGCCGCCGCTACGTATTTGCCGACCTGGACCAGAAGACGTTCTCGATGACTACCAGACTGAACTGGACGTTCACGCCGACGATGTCACTCGAACTGTTCATGCAACCATTCATCTCGAGCAACGATTTCTCGAACTTCAAGGAATTCGCCGCCCCCAGGCAGGTCGACAAGTTGGTGTACGGCCGTGATATAGGGAGTGTTCAGACAGTCGGTTCCGGAGAGAATCGGGAATTCCTGATAGACCCCGACGGCGGCGGGCCGGCCGAGCAGTTCACGATCCAGAACCAGGACTTCAACTTCAGGTCGCTGCGCGGGAATCTGGTGTTTCGTTGGGAGTACATTCCGGGGTCCACGCTGTTCTTCGTCTGGACCCAGGACAGGAACGCGTTCGAGCGAGTCGGGTCGTTCGACTTCGGGCGCGATTCCGGAGCCCTGTTCGACTCGCCGGCGGACAACGTGTTTCTCATCAAGGCGACGTACTGGATGGACTTCTAGGAGGCGACCGGGCGGTTGGCCGTCAAGCCAGGATGCCTTCAACCGGGCGGTTGGCCGCCACGGTAATCACGAGACACGCTCAGGGTTCTCCGATGATCTCCGCGGGTTCGCGTCCGCTCGACATGGCCTGACCAGCCAACAGGACGGCCTCGAAGATCTTCGTGTAGCCGGTACACCGACACAGGTTTCCGGACAGGGCCCGGGCGATCTCATCACGATCGGCTTGCGGGTTAACCTCAAGCAGCGCCAGCGCGCTGCACAGGATTCCAGGTGTGCAGAAGCCGCATTGAGCGGCGCCGGTCAGGTCGAAAGCCTTCTGAAGCGGGTGAGCCCCCCGGCGGCCGGCTATGCCCTCGACCGTGCGGACCTCACGCCCTTCCGCCTCCTGGACCGGCATGATGCACGACAGGACCGCCTCGCCGTCCACGATCACGGTACAGGCACCGCAGTCCCCTTTATCGCAACCCTGCTTGGATCCGGTCAGACCCAGAACGTACCGGAGGGTCTCGAGCAGGGTGAAGTGCGTTGGGACGCCAACCTCGTGACGGTCTCCGTTGACCCGCAATTCGAGAATCTGCTTCATCGGGCACGCTTCGACCGAGAGAAGAAATCAGCGCCGTATCGCCCGTGGATCTCGCTCCCGGTCAATGCGGTACTCGTTGAGAGACGTTAGACTCTCGTTCGTCCACAGGTCAAGCAATGGAGCATGATGAACCTACGCAACGCAGCCGTTTCGACGCTTGCGGTGATGGTCACGGGTGTGGCCGTCGCATCGCCACAGGCCCGATCACTGCCGATCGATCGTTGGTTGGTCTCCGACGCGTTTCAACCCGACTCGTCGGCGGCCAGCCGACTCGATACTGATCTGCTGAAAGCACCGGGAGAGCCCGGCGTGCTACCCGACCGCGGCCAGCCGGCTGCCGGAACGACCTGGCGCCTCCATCGGGACGACGAAGTTTCTCTCGTCTCGCTGGACGAACTCGTGCCCGACGTCAGACCCGGAACGGTCGTGTATGCGCACGCCTACGTCCGTCTGCCCGACGACCGGACCCTGCGGTTTGCCTGGGACGGCATGGAGTGCACGGCCGGCCGGGCCTGGCTGAACGGACGGTCCGTCGCGAGCCACGACGTTCGGGCGCGTTTCGGCGCGGGGTGGAACACGATTCTGCTGAAGTTCGAGGCCGGAACGTGCGCTTTCGGCTATGAGGCTGTTCTCTCGTCGGATGTCGCGGACGACCTCGCCGGCGTCCGCGTGCAGGCCTCCCGGCCACCCGGCGAGGTCAGGACAGGCCCGGAACCGTGGATCGTCCCGGCAGACGTCGCGCGAATTTCACCGAACCGGCGCTGGTCGCGTGATCGTCTGTTTGCAACCCTGGAGGTCGGCGTGACAGCCTGGGGCCGATCTCCTGTCTCACGGGTCGAGATCGAGCTTCGCGGTGCGGCAGAGGGGAGGGCAGAGGCGCAGTGGCTGATCCCCGGCGAAACTCGGGTGCTTGCGGTGCCGGTTCGCCTGGACCGCCTGGAAAGCGTCGCGAAGGCCGGAGCGATTGAAGCCAGGTTCCGGTGGGAGGGTGCGGCGTCGGAGAAGCGACTGGTCGTATCGAGCGAACGACCGGCGATCAGCGACTCGATCGCGCTCGATGGATGGTCCGTGAAAAGCGTGGCCGCCGAATCACGGGCGGCACGCATCGACGACCAGCTTCCAAACGCCGCCGGCTGGGTTCTCCAGGGGGAGTGGAAGGTGCCGGAGGCTCTGTCGGGCCGGACGCTGGTTCTAAAAACGGGCTCGTCGCCCGGCGACTACCGACTCAATGACACTCGGACGCAATTCATCGGCGACGGGGTCACGTTGTGCGCCCCGTGTACCAGGGGCGACAGGCTCGACGTGAAGGTGCGCACGACCGGCGCCTGGACGGCGATGCCGGTGGTCAGGACCGCAGTGAGCGCCTCAAGATGAACGCTGCGCGGCAACGGATGGGCGTCGCACGTACGGCGGTCCTGTGCCTTCTCGGACTGTCGGCCTGCGGAGGAGATCCTGGCGCGGCAGCCGATGTGTCGAGCCGGCTCGTCGACGGGACCATCGTATGTCAGCCACCCGTGCACCTGGCTGCCCTGCCGGCCGAACTGCACGAGGCATCCGGAATCGCCCGCGATCCCCGCCGGGCCGGGTTGTTCTGGGTACATAATGACGGCGGTAACGAACCGGAATTGTACGCGATTGATCTGACCGGGGCCGTGCTCGCTGTCGTCCCGGTAGTCGGCGCGACCCTGCGCGATCTCGAGGACGTCGCTGCGGGAACGTGCCCCGAGGGTGACTGCCTGTACCTCGCGGACATCGGTGATAATCTGGCCGTACGCACATCCGTGGCGGTCCACCGAGTGCCACTGCCCGGTTTGCCGGGCTCCCTCCAGGCCGACGACAGGCAAGCGGCGGTCGAGCCCGATGTCTCCTGGCGCCTCGTCTACGAAGACGGCGCGCGGGATGCCGAGTCCCTGGCGATCGATTCCAGGCGATCGGAGCTCGTGGTCGTGTCGAAAGGCAGAAACGGGGAGATCGTGCTGTATGCCGTCCCGATCGCCGCTTTGCATGACGACCCCGCCGAACCCGATACGCTGCGACGCGTCGGCCGACTGCCGCTGCCGATCGGCGCGAACTCGGGCCAGTTCGTTACGGCCGCTGATCTGTCACCCGACGCGTCACTGCTGGCGGTGCGGAGCTACACGACCCTGTACCTGTTCCCGTGGGAAGGGTCGGCGACATTCGACAGTGTGACGGCCCCTCCCTGGGTATCGCTGATCGCGGCCCGGGAAGCGCAGGGAGAGGGGATTTCCTGGGATGTGTCGGGCGACGGGATGATCCTCGTGAGCGAAGGGCGCCGGGGAATCGCGCCGTCGGTCAGTCAGATTCGGTGTCGGGCCGGGGCGTTACCGACGGAATAGATTTCGTGGCCGCCGCTCCAGGTTCTCCGCTGATCGGCCGAAGGATGGAACGCATTTCATCACGGGCGGGCTTGACCGGATCCACCTCCTCGATCTCCCGCTGAATCTGGTTGAGGCTGCGCCGGAATTCCCGCATGGCACTTCCGAGCGACTTGCCGATTTCGGGCAGTCGTCGGGGGCCGAATACGATGAGCGCGATCACGAAAATGATCGCCATCTCAGATAGTCCGAGGTTGCCGATGCCCATGTCAGTCGGAGTCCGACAGGGCCCTGAGAGTCGCTTCCCCGTAGAACATGCTGATGTAGCGGGCCTGGGTGGGAGTAACCCGCCGGACGGCCCAGATCAACTCGACACCAGTCGGTTCCGACGGCATGGTTCGGAGACGCAGGCGGGCCTCAGACGGCGTCCGGTTGCCTTTGCGAAGATTGCACTTGCTGCAGGCGGTCACGACGTTGAGCCAGGAGTTGTCCCCCCCGCGAGACAGCGGCACTACGTGGTCCCGGGTCAGGGACTCGCGATAACCGAGGTCAGAGCGATGCTTGCCGCAGTACTGGCAACTGTAGCCGTCGCGGGCGAACAGAAACGTGTTGGTAACCTGACGCCGAAACTGCCGCGGAACGTGAATGAACCGGACGAGCCGGATGACGACCGGCGCCGGGAAGCTGCTCGTTTCGGAGCGATAGGGTCGCGCTTCATCGACCTCGAGCGCTTCGGCTTTACCATCGATAATCAGCCGTAGAGCCCGCCGTACCGGCAGGATCGTCAGCGGCTCAAATGAGGCATTCAGTGCGAGACAGCCCATGTAGTCGGCGACCTCCTCGTGTTGCCGGAACAGTCTGGATTCCGTCGGGCATGTCGTCAAGGTGACCCCTGCCACGACGTGCCGCGTCACATTTCCCCGGCCGATGCTCGAGGCGTTTACGTATGCCGTGCCGAGCGATCTTTCGCAACATTTACGCCCGGGCATGCGCGTTCGTGTCCAGTTCGGCCAGCGCCAGCAAATCGGATTGGTTGAATCCGTCGGGACCGGCGACGCGGACTCGGACGCACCCGGAAAGGCGCGTCTGCGTCCGGTGCTCCAAGTGCTCGACGACGAGCCTGTTCTGGACGATGATCTCCTCCACCTGTGTCGGTGGGTGGCCGACTACTACGTCGCTCCCATCGGGCTCGTGCATCGTGCCGCCGTGCCACCGGGTCTCCTCTCGTCCCGGAACCCGGCCGGTGCTGCCCAGAAAACGCAGCAGGTCGTGCGCATCACAGCGACGCTTCCAACCCTGGTGGAGCGCGAGAAGGCGTTCGGCCGGGCGCGGCGGCAACAGGAGGCGTTCGAACTGCTGGAAAGCCTCGGTGGAAGCGCTACGCTGGCCCATCTCGACAAGGGACTCGGGTTCAGCCGCAGCGTGATCAAGGCCCTCGTGGATCGAGGGATGGCGGAGATAGGAGACGAAACAGTCGAGCGCGACCCGTTCGAGGCCGCGGATCCGGTCGAGGCCTCGCCGACCAACCTCACACCCGATCAATCTCGCGTACTCGCCGGCCTGGCTGACCTGCTCGCCGCCGCGCCCCAGGATCCAGGAATTGCCCTTCTCCGCGGAGTGACCGGATCTGGAAAAACGGTGATCTACATCCGGCTCATCCAGCTGGCGATCAGCACCGGCCAGTCGGCGCTTGTGCTCGTTCCCGAAATCGGCCTCACGCCGCAGACCGTGGCCCGGTTCAGGGCCGTGTTCGGTGACGATGTCGCCGTTCTCCATTCCGGCCTGTCGGCGGGTGAGCGACACGACGCCTGGCGGGCACTTCGGGACGGGAGCAAGCGCGTGGCCATCGGAACGCGCTCTGCGGTGTTCGCCCCCCTTCGCAATCTCGGGGTGATCGTCATCGACGAAGAACACGACGGCAGCTACAAGCAGGCAGAGACGCCTCGGTACCATGCCAGGGCCGTGGCGGCGGTCCGGGCGCGCATGCAGCGAGCCTTGCTTGTTCTCGGGTCCGCGACGCCGTCGCTGGAAAGCTGGCACAACGCATCCCATGGACGCTACGCACTGTACGAGTTGGAGGCTCGCGCCACTGAGCACCAGCTTCCCTCCGTACGATTGATCGACCGTCGGGGCACGCACGAGTCGGGATCGGCCGTCCTGTCCGACGACCTGCGGGCCGCGATCGAAACCCGACTGCGTGATGACCGACAGACGCTACTCCTGCTGAATCGCCGGGGGTACGCCACAGTTCAGCAATGTCGCGCCTGCGGCTGGGTCGCGGCCTGTCGCGCCTGCAACGTGTCGCTGACGTGGCACCGTCGGCGCGCCCGGCTCGTGTGCCACCATTGCGGGTGGGAGGAGTCGGTCCCGGATCGATGTCCCTCCTGCACGGACGCCGATCTCTCGTTCGGAGGAATCGGCACCGAGCAGGTGGAGCGGGTTCTGGGGGAGGCTTTCCCTGCGGCCAGAATCGCCCGGATGGATGTGGACACTACCGGCGGCAAGTGGGCACATGGGCGGATACTGCGCCGGGTGCGTGAGCGCCGGATCGACATTCTCCTCGGCACGCAGATGATCGCCAAGGGACTCGACCTGCCCGGCGTCACGCTGGTTGGCGTGATCGACGCCGACGTGGGGCTGAACCTTCCCGATTTCCGGGCTGCCGAGCGCACGTTCCAACTGCTCTCACAGGTGGCCGGCCGGGCGGGACGCGGAGCGGAAGCGGGCGAAGTTCTCATCCAGACTCTCCGTCCGGATCATCCCGCTCTACAACATGCGGTCACCCACGACTACGTATCGTTCGCCGCGGCGGAGATCGAGGATCGACGCGCGCCGCGATACCCCCCTCATCGTCGTATTGCGAATCTGGTGGTTTCAGGCCCTCACGAAACATCCGTGGCGGATGATGCGGAGTCGCTGGCCGAATGGCTCAGAGAAGTGATCGATGCCGGCCCGCCGGGTGTCTCGCTCGTGGGCCCCGCACCCTGTCCGATCGACAGACTGAGGGGGCGCTGGCGCTGGCACATGCTCCTGAAATCCGACCGGGCCGGACCCCTGGGGCAGGTGTTGCGGCATGCCGCCGGCAGCTCACCGGTGAGCACCGCAAATCGATTGGAAATCGACAGAGATCCGGAGTCGCTGCTCTGACGGGAGCTGGTCAGTCGCTATCCGGATAGCGGCGCACGAGCACGTCGGACGGAGCGTTGACCGGGGGAATGCCAGCCGGGAGTTCACTGTCGGGGCTCGCCTGAAGGTCGCCGGTACGCCAGACCGCCGTAACGCGTTGGCCCTCTTCATACAGGCCCACGAGCCTCATGTCTGCGCCTCTCCGCCGGCCGCTAAACGAGCGCGAGCTGACCGGGCGCGCTATCGGCGTGCGGATGACCCACCGGCGGACGATCCAGGCCCCGTCGGGCAGGCGATCGAACTCGACTTGTCCTCCGAGTTTTTCCGTTTCGAACGGAAGATCCAGGACCTCGTAGCGGAAATCGAGCGACCTCAGCTCAGAGGTCACGACATCGATCCAAAGGACGCCCGAAATGTCGGGCAGCCGTCGGGATGGCAGAGGTTCGAACTCCACTCCTATATGCTCGCGACCGTCGATGCTCTCCCGCCTGAGACGATAGCAATGTCGACGCCGGAACGACTCCGAAAGCAGGACCTCGGCGTCCGGTGCATGGAACTTCACGCCACCCGCGCCCGTGGGCCGCACCCAGCCGCCGAAGGCGAGGTCATCCGCCCGGGCGGAGCGAAACGGGTGCCGGCCATACAGCCGGATCGACTCCAGCTCCGGCTCCGACTCAGCGTTCCCGTGCCGGTCGAGTTCGCGACGACTTAACAAGGCGTCAAATCGATAGTAGGTCTGCTGTCCGGTCCAGTACGTTGCTTCCAGTGCCTTACGCACTTCCTCCCACACACCGAGCAAGGTCACGGCGTCTTCCTCGAGCATCGTGCACTGGGGTTCTGCTTCGACCTCGAGCTCGTCGAGGCGTATCGGCGACCGTGACACGCGGACGACCTGACTGACGGCCTGGCCGTCGTCGACGGAGAACGGTTCCGTGGTTACATCGACGATCCCTATTCTCTCCACGCGCAGCCGGTAGGTGCCTGCGGCGGGTACGCCCAGCCGGAATGTGCCCGCCTGCGTCGTCAGTCCGCGGTTTCGATCGGTTCCCGTTGAATCCACCAGCACGACGAATGTACCGGGAAGCGGTGCGCCCGAATCCCGTTCCAACACGGATCCGGAGACAGACTGGCCGCCAACCGGCGACGGAAAAGCCAGCGCCAGCCCTAGCAGCAGCGGGGAGAACTTCACGGAACGGCGGCTCATGGCACTCCGGAGCAGTCGGCGGTGGCAAGGGCCTGCAGGTGTGCGACGACATTCCGCCCGAGCTCCGGCGGGTTGTACCCGCCCTCGAGTACGGACACTGTCCGACCACCGGTCGATGCGGCGGTCAGTCGGATCGCTTCGGTGGTCAGAAAAAAGAAGTGCTCTGATCTCAAACTGAACCCGCCCAGGGGATCTTCGGCGGCAGCATCGAAACCGGCCGATATCAGCAGCAGGTCGGGCCGGAACTCCTGCGCCA
>JAOTWC010000328.1 GCA_029863105.1 Gemmatimonadota bacterium
CGCCGCGGCGCTGGAACTGAAGACGGGTACTTCGAAAGCTCGCCTGTCCCGGGCGAGAGCCCGGCTCCGGATGGATCTGCAGGAGTTTGTTGAGGAGTGGGTGGCATGAGTGATCAGGACGGGAGAATCGACGAGCGGATCGCACGAGCGGCGCAGGAACTCTATCACGTCCCGCCGGCCACGCCGAGGGAGGACATGTGGTCGGCGATACAGTGCCGCCTCGATGCGGATCCGACGCCGGTCGTTCCGATCCAGCGGAAGGTAAGGCGGATCAGCGGGCTCACCTGGTGGATCGGAATCGCTGCAGCGCTCGTGATCGGATTGGGTCTCGGAAGGCTGAGCATGGCTCCAGCGCCTGCGGGTGACGCGGCTGTCGAGATCGCCAACGGTCCCGGCCGACAATCCTCGGTAACGTCCCGATCGTCACTGCCGTATGTCCTGGCAACGCGGGAGCACCTGAATCATGCCGAATCACTGCTGATGATGGTCAGGTCAGAGCAGGGTGCCGATTCGTCACATCTGGAGCTTGAAACTCTGGCGCGGTCGCTGCTGTCACGCACGCGGTTGTTGCTCGGGACTCCGGCGACTGAGGCGCCTGACATGCGGGCGCTGCTCGAGGATCTCGAGTTGATGCTGATGCAGATCGTCGCGACCACGGAATCGGGTGATCCGGAGGAAGCGCGAATCCTCGATCAGGGTCTGGACGAAGGGAACCTGCTGCGACGGATCCGCTCCGTGAACTCAAAGAGATTCAGCCCCGCACGTGGGCTCTGACAGGAACGCGCCCTGAACGGAACGCAAACGATGAACGGGAGGATACTGATGTACGGGATGAGGAAGCTGGTCGCGTGGACGGTCCTCGCGGTCGGGCTGGTCCTGGCTTCGCCGGTGCCGCTGCAGGGACAGTCGCGAGATGACGCGCAGGCCCAGTATGAGCAGGCACGACGTGCCCTGAATTCGGCCCAGTACACGCAGGCCATCGAGCTGTTTCGCGCGTATCGAAACGCTGATACGGAGCGGCGCTACGCGGCCGAGTCGCTCTACTATGAGGCGTTCGCGCTCAGCCGACTGCCCGGCAGCCGAAACCTGAAGGAGGCGCTGGCCGCGCTCGAGCTGCAGATACAGCGTTACCCCGACGCGTCCACGAGCGGCGACGCCAAAGCCTTGCTGGCGAGGGTCAGGGGAGAGCTGGCGAACCGCGGGGACTCGAAGTCGGCCGAGTGGGTCTACCGTGAAGCCGCCGAACGGGACCGTGATGCAGAGCGCGAGTTCGCAGAGCAGAGCCGGCAGGAGCGCAGTGAGGCCGACGAGACCAAGTTGATGGCGCTCAACGCACTCATGCAGATGGACTCGGAGAAAGCGATTCCGATTCTCCGCAAGGTCATCCAGAATCGAGACAACCATCCTGAGCTCAGGGCACAGGCGCTGTTCATCCTGACGCAGCAGGACGACAGCGGTGCCACGGATTTGATGCTCGACGTGGCTCGCAACGATCCGGATCCCGAAGTGCGGGAACAGGCCGTATTCTGGCTGTCGCAGAACGACGGGCCCGAGACGGTCTCCGTTCTCCGATCGATCCTGTCGAATCCGGCAGATGCCCGCCTTCACGAGCACGCCGTGTTCGCCCTGTCGCAATTGTCCGACCCGGCCGCCGGGACGATCCTCCGGGAATACGCAGGATCGGATTCAGCCGACCCCGATGTGAGGGCCAACGCCGTGTTCTGGCTGGCCCAGCACGGCACCGCGGAGGATGCCGTGTTCCTGAAGGATCTGTTTCGGCGGTCGGGGGACGACCGAACACGCGAGGCGATTCTGTTCGGCCTGTCTCAGATGCCCGATCAGGGCAACGGTCGGTGGTTGATGGACATCGCGGTCGACCCGTCGGAGGACACGGGAGTGCGCGCGCAGGCGCTGTTCATGGCCCACCAGGCGGGCGGCGTCAGCGCGGCCGATGTGGTCGGCGTGTACGATCGCGCCGGGGATCGAGAGCTCAAAGTCCAGGCGCTGTACATCCTCAGCCAGCAGAAAGATCGCGTGGCCATCGACAAGCTGCTGGACGTCGCCCGCAGTGAGTCGGATGCGGAAATCCGGCAGCAGGCGATCTTCTGGTTGGGCCAATCCGGTGATCCGCGCGCCGAGCAGGCCCTGCTCGACATCCTCGACGAGTAGCCTGGTATGAAGCTCGGGCCGACGTAGCGTAGATTCCCTGTCATGCGCATGCGTGACAGGCCGCCCGATTCCGGGTCACGCGGTTCTCTCGCCGCGTGGCTCGTCGATCAGAAGCTGCTTCGCGGTCCCTATCTGTATACGGACTACTGGGCGAGCGTTCTCCGCCTCGGCGACTCGGTGCGAGACGAGCGGGAACGCGCCGGTCTCGTGGACAATCCGCTGTTCCGGCTGGGCATCGACCGGCCGGAGCTCGAACTTCCTCGCCTTCGCTATTATTTCATCCTGTTCTTCGCAGGCCCGTTTCTGCTCCCGTTCCGGTTTTTCCGCCGACTCGGCCGTTACCGAATCCGCGTGCGATCCGGTGTCGGCGAGCGGGTGCTCGATGCGCTCCAGGACTACGAGATTCGCCTGGAAAGCACG
>JAOTWC010000329.1 GCA_029863105.1 Gemmatimonadota bacterium
CCCGGCGATGGCGCAGGAAGCTGACGCTGTGGCGGCCGAGCGGCCGTTCATCGACGGCGGGCGGGGAGATCGGCCTTATCTGCTGGACCTGGCCGGTCGTCTCGCGATCGGCGGATACGCGGAAGGGCACTTCCGGTTCGAGCGCCAGGACGGAATTACGGAAGACCTGGGATTCGAGGCGAAGCGATTCAACCTGTTCTTTCACTCACAGGTAAGCGACTTCGTCCGGTTCGGAACCGAGCTCGAGGTGGAGGAAGGCGGGGAGGAACTGAAGCTCGAGTACATGACCGTCGATCTGGCCGTTCACCGGGCGCTGAACCTGCGCGGCGGCATGATCCTCGTGCCGCTCGGACGGTTCAACCTCTCGCACGACAGTCCGCTGAACCCGTTCACGGATCGGCCGCTGGTAGCCACCGACATCGAGGCGGTGGCACTCTCGGAGCCGGGGTTCGGAGCATTCGGACTGTTCCCCCTCTCGGGCACGGGACAGCTGACGTACGAACTGTACGCCGTCAACGGGTTCGATTCCGGCGTGCTGGAAGACAACCCTGACGGCACGCGAATTCCCGACGGCAGGGGGAATTTTGAAGACAACAACAACAGCCTGTCGATCGTCGGGCGGCTGGCCTGGAGTCCACTCGAGGGAACCGGCATCGGAGTGTCTGCGCACACCGGAGCCTACAACGTCTCATCCATCGACGGACTCCAGGTGGACGACAGGCGCGATATTACCGTGTGGGCGCTAGACGCGGAACTCGGTATCGGGGAGCTCGACCTCACGGGAGAAGCGGCATTCGCCTCGATCGACGTGCCCGAGACGGTCGGTCCCCTGTTTGCGAACAGCCAGCGAGGGGCGTTCGTCGACGCCGTCCTGCCCTTCTGGCGGGGACGCATCGCCACCATGCCGACGTCGTTCTTCTCCGTGAAAGCGCGTCTCGACTACGTGGACCTGGACACGGACCTGCCGGGCGACGACCGGATTCGCGTGAGCGTGGGCCTGAACTTCCAGCCGACGAACGACACCGTGTTCAAGCTCGACGGATTCCGCGGTCGTACGCACGATCGGTTCAACAACCCGGCCGATCAGTTCGGCGTTCTGTTCTCGGCGGCTACCTACTTCTAGCAGCCCGGGTCATATTCGGTGCGTGATCTCTAACACGAGCCGACCGGCACGGCGCGTAGCCGCCATCGACCTCGGAACGAACTCCGTCCGGTTGATCGTCGCGGAGGCCGACGGGCCGGACACGTATCGGGTACTGGATGATCAGCGTGAGCAGACCCGGCTCGGTTTTCGGCTCCTCGAGACCGGACGGATCGACGATTCCTGTGCCGAGGCCACGCTCGCAGCACTTCGGCGCATGACGGCGATCGCCCGGGAATTCGCGGTGGACGAGTTGCGCGCGATCGGCACGGCCGCCCTGCGCGAGGCCACGAACGGTCCGCAGTTTGTCGAGCAAGCCCGCGCGCGATTCGGTCTGGACATCGACGTGATCTCGCCGCAGCAGGAGGCCGATCTCGCGCTGCGAAGCGTTCGCCGGCATTTCGTGCTCGACCGGCCCACGGCGATCGCCGACATCGGCGGCGGCAGCATGGAAGTCGTGTTCACGACGTCGGGTGTGATCGACCGTATCCACTCACTACCTCTGGGTGCGGTCCGACTTACGGAGCGTTTCGTCCATTCCGACCCGATCAGCGAAAGCGACTGGCGGGCTCTGTGCGACGGGATCGACGGCGAACTCCAGGACACGATCGGACGGCCACCCTTCTTCACGCCCGACCTGATCGGCAGCGGCGGCACGTTCACCGCCATGGCCCTCATGGCGATTCACGATCGGCACGGAGAACCGGGGCTGGTGCAGGGAACGTCGATGACTCCGGCCGACCTCGAACACGAAGTCCGGCGTTTGCGTGAGGCGACGCTGTCCGAGCGCCGGCAGCTGGCGGGGCTGGCTCCGGAGCGGGCGGACATCATCCTGGCAGGAGCGGCTGCCGTCGCCCGGCTCGGCAGGTGGCTGCGTGTCGAACGAATCCTGCTCAATGATCGGGGCATCCGGGACGGCATGGTGCTCGAGATGATCTCGCGACCGGGCGCGTAGCGCCGCAACCTGTGCGCCCCGGCGGTCAGTCCAGGTGCTCCGGCAGGCCCCGCGGCTTCCGACGCTTGAGTCGGGTGGCGTCCCGGTATCGCTCCTCTGCCAGGTCGATCAGTTGCCGGTGTGTACCCGGGGCTTCCGTGTCCATCGAGCCGCGCCGCACGTACGATCCGTCGGCCCGCATCTCCCAGCCGCAGCGTTCGTCCGCCAGTTGCGTGTCCAGCACCAGGCGAAGTTCCGAGCGCAATTCAGGGCCTTCGACGGGCGCGAGGATCTCGACCCGGCTGCTGAGGTTGCGCTGCATGACATCGGCCGAACCGATCCAGTATTCCTCCTCACCGTTGTTGAGGAAGTAGTAGATCCGGCTGTGCTCGAGAAACCGGCCGACGATGCTGACGACGCGCGCACTTTCCGACAGGCCTTCGATCTTCGGGCGCAGCCGACACGAATCGCGCACGATCAGGTCCACCGGCACGCCGGCTCGC
>JAOTWC010000331.1 GCA_029863105.1 Gemmatimonadota bacterium
CTACGAGGCCGCGGAGCGGGAAGCCGACCCCGTGCGTAGACGGGCCTGGCTCACGTTCGTCGTCGTCGGCGCGGGACCCACGGGAGTCGAATTGGCAGGAGCCCTGGCCGAGATCGGTCGACAGGCACTGGATGACGGGTACCGTCGGATCGACCGTGACGAAGTTCGCGTGCTGCTGCTCGAAGGACAGGATCGCGTGCTTCCGGCGTATTCCGGCAGGTCCTCGAGCAGAGCGCTGAACCAGCTCGTGCGCCTGGGCGTCGAGGTTCGGCGGGAGGCGCTCGTCACGGACATCGATCAGCTCGGCGTATCGATCGGTGATGAGCGGGTGGAGGCCCGCACGGTCCTGTGGGCCGCCGGAGTAGCAGCCTCGTCGCTCGCGGGGTCGCTCGGCACGCCGCTCGATCCCGCCGGGCGCGTGAACGTCGAGCCGGACCTGTCCGTCCCCGGAGCCCCAACGGTGTTCGTGGCCGGTGATCTGGCGCGGATCCCGTTTGGCGAAGACATCGTGCCGGGCGTCGCGCCCGCCGCCATCCAGCAGGGGCGACACGCGGCGGACAACGTGCGACGGCGGCTCGAGGGGAAACCGACCCGGCCGTTCGAATATGTGGACAAGGGATCCCTGGCGACGATCGGCAGGGCGGCCGCGGTGGCGGAGATCGGACGGCTGAGGTTCGGGGGCTTCTTCGCGTGGATGGCCTGGTTGCTCATCCATATCTTCTACCTGATCGGCTTCCGTAACCGGGTCTGGGTGCTGGCCGGCTGGGCCTGGTCCTACCTCACCTTCAAACGGGGCGCCCGGCTCATCACGGGCGAGCACCCGTTCGGCGATCTTCCGGTGGTCTCACCCGATGCCTGACGCAAGACGCACGAAGGGGCCGGCACGAACCGACCCCTCCGCACGACCAGGAGACCGGGGCCGCTAGGCCCCCGTGCGCCTACCCAGCTACTTGACCTTCACTTCGATGCGACGCGCCTTCGCGTCGGGCGCCTTGGGCAGGTTCACGATCAGGACTCCGTTGGTGAATTCGGCCTTCACGGCCTTCGGGTCGATCGTATGCGGGACCGTGAAGCTGCGGTTGAACCGGCCCCACGAGCGCTCACGCAGGTGATAGGTCCCCCTCTCCTCCTCGGTATCCTCTTCCCGGACACCCGAAACGAGGAGTACGCCCTGCTCGAGATTCACGTCGATGTTGTCCAGCTCATAGCCGGGCAGGTTCATCTCGAGTGTGAATCCGTCTTCCGTCTCGTATAGATCAGCGGCCGGACCACCCAGCGGGTATCCCGCCGATGGCCGGTTGATGATCTCGTCGAACAGACGATCGACATCCCACCGGAACTCGGGAATCGTCCGAAGGTTCAATGCGTTTCTGCGAATTGTCGGTAACATGTTTGGTCTCCTTTGCTCAGAGCTCCAGAAGCTGTGGAACGCCCGAACGGAACACGGCATCTATCTCGACGGCCGAGGCGGCATGCCCGGGCAGGTCTCGCGTCACGAAAGGTGCAATGCGCGTGCCGTCGTGACTGTAGGAAAACCTGCCAAGTATGCACACTGAATCGACTTACCAGCGCCATCCTGACAGCAGAACTGTCGAAATGACGGCGAGGTTCGTGGACGCGTAGCTGGACCGGCGACCGGGGCGGACGTAACGTGCCGCCCACGGCCCCGTAGCTCAGGCGGATAGAGCGCGGGATTCCTAATCCCGAGGCCGCTGGTTCGAGTCCAGCCGGGGTCACTGGTTCCTTCCGACGCATCGCCCGGTGGGTCTTCCGTGCAGTTGGACCTTTGACTCAAGGCGCGCCAGATTGTCGAGTGTCGAAGGGTTTCCTCATCTCGCGGGTATTCAGGGGTGGCTCTCTCGACACCAAACCCTTGATCGAGCGGAAACGAAATACATGTGTAGATCAATTTTGGCGGCCAGCCTGATGGCCGTCGTACTCAGTGCCTGCGGCGACGGTGCTTCGGCGGCCAGTGAGTGGGCCGGAAGCATGACGGACAGCGCCGGCGTGGCGATCGTAAGCAATCCCTCCACACCCTCTTGGTCAGCCGATCAGGCGTGGAGCACGGAAGAGGTCATGCGGATCGGCGAGGCCGCGGGAGACGCGGATTATCAATTCGGCCAGATCTCGGGCATCGGCGTGACGTCCGACGGGCTGATCCTCGTGCTCGACCAGCAGGCGCAGCGCATCCAGGTGTACGGCCCGGATGGCGCCTACCGGCGTTCGATCGGCAGACCCGGCAGCGGGCCCGGAGAGTTCGGTCCAGCGGCCAACGCTTTGTTCGTGGGCCGTGGCGACACAGTGATTGTCCCGGATCTTGGCAACCAACGAGTAAACGTTACGGCCGTGGACGGTGAGCCGACGAGCTTCGCGATCAAGATGGAACAGGGCATTCCGATGCGCTACGACATGCTCGATTCCGGCAACCTGGTCGCGCAGCGTCGCGCGCTCAATCTGCCAAACCAGGACGCGGTTGCGAACGATCTCATCGCGACCCAGAGCTACGACGGCACGATTATCGACACGCTGCTGACCCCGAAACGCGGAGACACGTTTACGTTCACAAGCGAC
>JAOTWC010000330.1 GCA_029863105.1 Gemmatimonadota bacterium
AGATGCCGCGCGTGAGGTTCGCCGGCATGTACGACTCTTCGGAGAGCCGGGCGGCGGAAGTGGCGCGCGAGCAGGGCTGCGAGTCTTTCGGTACACCCATGGAACTGTGGGAAGCCTCCGACGCGGTCATCGTAGCCGTGCCGACGTCCCAGCATGCAGCGGTAGCAGGTGCCGCGCTCGATGCCGGCTGTCATGTCCTGGTCGAAAAGCCTGTGGCCGCCTCGCTGGTGGAAGCGGACGATCTGATCGCTCGGGCTGAGGCCGGGGGTCTGGTCCTGGCCGTCGGACACGTGGAACGCTTCAATCCAGTGATACGTGCGTGCCGCCATCTGATGGACAACCCGCGATTCCTGACGTGCCTCCGACTTGCGCAGTTTCAGCCTCGCGGGACGGACGTGGCCGTCACGCTCGACCTGATGATTCACGACATTGATCTTCTACTCGGTCTCGTCGACAGTCCGGTCGAATCGTTTGAGGCGATCGGTGTGTCCCTGATCACGGACACCGTTGACATGGCGAACGCGCGGCTCCGGTTTGTGAACGGAGCGATCGCCGACGTCAGTGCCAGCCGGGCCTCCGCCCGGCCCACGCGCGAAGTCAGGGTGTTCCAGGAGTCGGGCTACTTCAGCCTCGATCTGGCGGCAGGTCGGGGGGAATTCCTGCGGCGGCGCGTTCCGCCACGCGGGCTCGAGGATCCGGCGAAGACCTCGCTGGATAATTTTGTGGAGCGCACGGTGATCGAGGGTGACGGAAAAGAGCCGCTGCGGGCCGAATTGGATGCCTTCATCGCGGCTCTCGCTGGCGAGCAAACTGACGTCGTTACGGGAGTGCAGGGCCGTGATGCCCTGGCCGTAGCCCTGGACATTTCTCGGGAAATCGAGCGAAATCAGCATGCCATTGCGCAAGATACGTGAGGACCGGCGGCGGCTCGGGGTTGGTGTCCGCAAGGGTCCCCGCACCCTCACGCTGATTTTTCTCCTCATCATTGTGATCATTCTGATTTCCGCCCTCGCCCGTGTCGGATAGCCGTCCGACGGTATTCCTATCCGCCGGCGAAGTGTCCGGTGATCAACACGGGGCTGAATTGGCGCGGGAGCTGCGCGCCCGTGTGCCTGGGGTGCAACTGGTTGGCCTCGGGGGCAGCCGGATGGCCGGAGAGGGGGTCGAGTTGTTGGCCGGGCTCGACCGCCTCGCCGTACTCGGGTTTGCCGAGGTCGTGAGGAATCTGCCCGATCTTCTGGTTCTGCGGCGGCAGGTGTACCGGGTACTCGAGAGGTCGGGGGTGGATCTCGTCGTACCCATCGACTACCCCGGGTTCAATCTTCCCCTGTCCCGCGCAGCCCGGAAGTTGTCCATCCCGGTGGTGTATTACATCGCGCCACAGGTCTGGGCCTGGAAGGAGCGAAGAGCTCGCCGGCTGGCCGCCTGGACGGACGAAGTGTGCGTAGTCCTTCCGTTCGAGTCCGACCTGCTTGCCAGCTACGGGGCGAACGTGAGGTTTGTCGGACATCCGCTCCTGGACCAGCGTTTGGCGATTGCCGGGGACGACGCTACCGCGCTTGGGTTGTTCCCGGGATCCCGTCGACAGGAGGTCGCGCAGATGTTGCCAGTCTTCCTGGAGGCGGCGGAGCGACTCATTCGTGCTCGTCCCGGTCTGCGCGTGCTCGTGGCGCGTTCACAGGACCTGCCGGATGTCGTCTACCGTGGTTGTCCTCCCGAACTGCTGGCCAGTCCTGAGGAAGTCCTGCAGCAGTCGCGCGCTGCCATCACGAAGTCCGGCACGATTACGCTTCAGCTCGCCATAGCGGGGATCCCCATGGTGGTCGGTTATCGGGTTCATCCGCTGACGTATCGAGTTTTGAAGCGCCTGGTGAGGCTGGACTACGTTTCCCTGGTCAATCTGGTTGGCGGGAGTCAGATGGTTGAGGAACGCATTCAGGGGAACATGACGGCGGAGTCCCTCGCACGTGAAGCGAACCGCCTGCTGGACGACTCCGAGTACCGACGACAAATGCTCCGCCAGCTGTCGGAGGTGACACGACGACTGGGGCAGCCGGGAGCGGCGGGCCGGGTGGCCGAGTCATGCGCGCGCCTGCTTGAGGCTCGAGGATTCGGGCGGTGAGCACCCTGGTGTTCCGCAGCGGTCGCGAGGATATCCTGCGCCGGTCGTGGACGACGAGGCCGAATCCGGTGTTGCGGGCAGCGGCCGCAGCGTATGGGCTCGCTTCCGACGCACGGAACCTCGCCTGGTCCGTGGGCGTGTTCCGACCAGCGCGCTGTTCCGCGCCCGTAATATCGATTGGCGGTTTGAGCATCGGGGGCAGTGGGAAGACGCCGATCACGGCCGCCGTCGCCCGCCATCTCGCCGACGCCGGCCTGGATGTCGCCGTGCTGACGGCGGGATTCGCTGATGAACTGGCGGTTCATGCCGCCATCAACCCGGACATCCCAAGCATCGGAGGTCGCGATCGGGCACGCCTGGCCGAGGCGGCGGTGCAGCAGGGCTCGACCGTACTCCTGCTGGATTCCGGATTTCAGCATCGCGGGTTGCACCGGGACCTGGACATCGTC
>JAOTWC010000332.1 GCA_029863105.1 Gemmatimonadota bacterium
CATCAGCTTCAGATCGTCACGCCGTACGAGGTTCGGTGCCTTCGCTCCGGGTAGCAGGACCGCTCCGATCAACAGGTCCGCGCGCGCGATCTGCTCCAGGATGTTGTGCCGGTTCGAATAATACGTATCCACATTGGCCGGCATCACGTCGGACAGGTAGCGCAACCGGTCGAGGTCGATGTCGAGAATCGTCACGTGGGCTCCGAACCCGGCAGCGATCTTGGCGGCATTGGTGCCGACAACGCCCCCGCCGAGAATCACGACTTCGGCCGGAAGGACGCCGGGCACGCCGCCCAGCAGACACCCCAGACCTCCGTGCGCCTTTTCGAGGTAGCGGGCACCCTCCTGGACCGCCATCCGTCCCGCGACCTCCGACATCGGCGTCAGGAGCGGCAGGTCGCCCGCGGGCAACTGCACCGTCTCGTAGGCTATGGCGACGCAGCCACTGTCCAGCACGGCATGCGTCAGCTGCTCGTCAGCGGCGAAATGGAAGTAGGTGAACACGACCTGCCCCTCGCGCATCCGCGGATACTCGGCGGGTATCGGTTCCTTCACCTTCATGATCATGTCGGCGCGTGCCCAGACGTCCTCGGCGTCCGGAAGAATCTCCGCGCCTGCGGCGCGGTACATGTCATCGGTGAACCCGCTGCCCAGCCCACCGCCCTGCTGCACGAGCACGGAGTGCCCCCGCGAAACCAGCCCCTCCGCTCCGGCCGGTACGAGCGCGATCCGGTTCTCGTTCGCTTTGATTTCCATCGGGACGCCAACGATCATCACTCACGCTCCTTTGAGACTTGTCACCGGCCGCGGGAATTATGCGGGGTGCAGTTCCAGAACCGCCAGCCCATCAGGGTCGTACATGGCGGCCGCCGCAGCTGCTTCGTCCGCCGTTACGCCGTCGATTCGGGCCATGATTTCGTCCAGTGAGCGGTACGGCTCGCCGGACAGGCCGAGGGACGCAAGCCTGTGCATGCGCGACCCCGGCGACTCGAGGGCAAGCACTATCTGACCCTTCAGCTGTGTTCGCGTGGCTGCCATCTCTTCCTGGGAGAGCCCTTCCGTGGCCAACCGTCGCAGCTCCGCCCGAAGGGCTTCCAGCGCCTGTTCCGTGGTCTCGGGCCGCGTGCCCAGATAGGTGCCGACGTGCCCGGCACTCAGATAGAAGGCGTGGAAGGAGTAAACCGCGTAGGCGAGCCCCAGTTCCTCTCGAATTCGCTGGAACAGCCGTGACCGCATTCCGCCACCGAGGGCCGTGCCCACGAGGATCACGGCGTCGCGCAGCGGGTCGCCGATGGCGACGCCCGGCGCCCCGGCGACGATGTGCGTCTGCCGACCCGACGGACGCGCCACGCGTCGCAGACCCGTGCCTGGCTGGTCGGGGGCCGCGACGGCCTGTCTGGCCGTATCACGGCAGTCCGGAAGGTCCTGCGCCACCAGATCGAGGAACGCTTCGTGATCGACTCGACCCGCCGCGGCCACGACAAGATTTGATGGACAATAGGCACCTGCGTGCAGTGCCTGCAGTTCGTCCGCGGTGATCGCGCTCACGGTTTCCCGCGAGCCGAGGATCGGGCGGCCGTACGGATGTCCTCCGTACAGGAACTCGGCGTGCAGATCGAAAACCAGATCATCCGGCGTGTCATCACAGCGCGCGATCTCCTCGAGCACGACTTCTCGCTCGAGACTCAGATCGCCAGCCTCCAGCCTCGGCTGGAAGGCCAGATCGCACAACACATCGATGCCCACCGCCGTACGGTCGTCGGGGATCCGAGCGAGAAACGCCGTATGTTCATGCGACGTGTAGGCATCCAGGCTTCCGCCCAGGTCTTCGATCTCGGAGGCGATCTGCAAAGCCGACCGTCGCGACGTCCCCTTGAACACCAGGTGTTCCAGCAGATGTGCCGCTCCAGCCAGCCTCGCGGGTTCGTGGGCCGAACCAGCCCGGAACCAGCAGCCGATCGCAACGGAACGCATGGAGTCCATTCGTTCCGTCCACACCTCGGTACCGCCCGGGAGCAACGTCCGGAAGACGCCGGAATCGAGCTCTTCCGTCCCGATACGCTCCGGCGAGGTTCCCCCAACGCGGACGGGCGGCGGCGTTTCCGCCCCCGCCCGTTCGCCCACGTGTGTCTGTGAAGAGCCCCTATTTCTCGGCAAGGGCCCCCTGCTCTTCCATCGCTGCCCGCCGCGAGAGCTTCATGCGCCCACGCTCATCGACCGCCAGCAGCTTGACCTGCACAACGTCGCCCGTAGTTACGACGTCTTCCGTCTTCTCCGTTCGGCCATCCTCGAGTTCGGAGATATGGCAAAGACCTTCGACACCTGGAAGAATCTCCACGAACGCGCCGAACGTCGTCGTGTTCTTGATTACGCCTTCGTATATCCGCCCGATCTCGGGCTCCGCCGTAATCGCCTCGACCATTTCCCGCGCCCGACGGCCGCCCTCTCCCGACACCGCCGAGATGGTAACGGTGCCGTCATCCTCGACATTCAGGCTGGCGCCGGTTTCCTCCTGGATCGCGCGGATCGTCTTCCCCTTCGGTCCGCTCAGATCGACGATCTTCTC
>JAOTWC010000026.1 GCA_029863105.1 Gemmatimonadota bacterium
GCCGATTTCAGCAACGAGGTGGATGTGCTTCGCGCTGGCTGCGGCAGGCTCCTCCCTGGTCGCCTGCGGTGGCACCTCGACCGCGCCGCAAGTGCCGGCCGATCCGGTGCTGTGGTTGAGCGCGGATTCGGACCGCTCGACGTTACGTCTCCCCTGAGCCCGGGTACGGCCTATGCAGTGATCTTCGAACTGGACCAGCCGGCGGGCAGGGTTCGCGCTTGGGTTAACGGGCGGCTGGCAGGCGAGTTGAGCGGTGCAGGCCGCGTGTTCCAGCACCACGAGGACACGGGGATCGGCGCCATCAACGAGGATACTTATTATCACGACGGAGTCAGGCAGGGCGTGGCGAGAGCTGACTTTTTTGCCGGCGACGTCGAGCAGATCCTCGTCTATAATCGGGTGCTGACGAGTGCGGAGCACGACGCGCTGTGGCGATTGCTCCGCTGCGTCGCATGCGTTGCCCGGTAACGGGTCGCCGGCCAAGTTGCGGCAGACAGGAGGGACCGCTGTGGTAAAGCCAGTTTTCAAGTACTGCCTGATACTCGGCACGATGGCCGCGACGGCCGCGTGTTACCGCAACCCAGCGCCGGCGCCTATGGTGACGGTCGATGCCGGCTGGGAGGAAGTCGGGGAAGCCTCGTGGTACGGCCCCGGCTTCCACGGGAGGCAAACGGCATCCGGCGAGGTGTACGACATGGAAGCGATGACGGCGGCGCATAAGCAACTGCCGTTTGGCGCCCGTGTGCGTGTGTTGAACCTGGACAATGGCCGCGAGACGGACGTGACGATTAATGACCGCGGGCCGTTCGCGCGTGATCGCATCATCGACCTCTCCCGGGCCGCCGCCAGGGACATCGGCATGCTGGGGACAGGCACAGCGCGGGTGCGCATATCCGTGCTGGAGGAGACGACCGCGTCGCGGCCAAGCGCACGGCCGGGCCCGATCGATATTCCGGCGGGCTGTACCCTCGTGCAGGTCGGCGCCTACCGTGAGGCCCGCAATGCAGCCGAGATGGCACGACGGCTGAGGGCTCGCGGCGAGACGGTTCGTCAGGAGCTCGCCCCGGACGGCGTAACCCGCGTCCTGGTGGGCCCGTTCGAGACGGCGGCGGAGACACGACTTGTTCTCGAGCGGTACGACGGGCTGCTGCGGCCCTGCGACTCCTGAGCGACCGCCTCAGGCCACGCCGAACCCGGCCGACACTTCCGGGTAGCCCAATCACACGGAACGGCAATCGCAGCTGCCACGTTGCCATGAACGAGGCAGCAATCAGAGATCAGGATCAGGGAGGGCGTTCAATGCAGTCCGTTTCTAACGCGCGGTTCGGCCGACGGTCGCCGGGATTCCTTCGGATTACGTGCGCCCTGTTCGCCGCTGCATTCCTGGCGCCGTCCGCTGCCGATGCCCAGTACTTCGGGCGCAACAAGGTCCAGTACGACTCGTTCGATTTCAAGGTGCTCGCTACCGAGCACTTCGACATCTACTACTACGAGAACGGCGAAGACGTTATCCAGGAAGCGGGCCGAATGGCCGAGAGGTGGTACGCTCGCGTGTCCCGGCTGCTGGATCACCAGCTCAACGGGCGCCAGCCTCTGATCCTTTACACGAGCCACCCTGATTTCGAACAGACGAACGCATTGTTCGGCCAGATCGGCGAGTCCACCGGCGGTGTCACGGAGGCTCTGAAGCGTAGGATCGTGCTTCCGCTGGCGGGGCCGCTCAAGGAATCCGACCACGTCATCGGACACGAGCTCGTCCACGCGTTCCAGTTTGATATGACCAGCCTGTCGGGAAGCGGTGGTGTCGGATTCCGCGGGCCGACCGTGTTGTCGTTTCCGTTGTGGTTCGTGGAGGGCATGGCGGAGTACCTGTCGGTCGGGCCGGTCGACGCGCATACGGCCATGTGGATGCGCGATGCGGCGGCCTGCGGATGCGATCTCCCGACACTCCGTGACCTGAGCAGCGGACAGTATTTCCCTTACCGCTGGGGCCAGGCGTTCTGGGCCTACGTGGCAGGCAACTACGGAGACGAGGCGCTGGGCAAAGTCCTCAAAGTCGCCGGTCGATCGGGTAATCCGGAGGCCGCCATCGCCACCGTTCTCCAGACGTCGATCCCCCAGCTCACGGCCGAGTGGCATCAGGCGATCATCGAGATGTACTCCTCGGTGGCGGGAGGCCCCGCGGTAACGGCCCGCCCGTTTCTGGTCGACAGAGATCCTGCCGCCCAGGCTGATGCTCGCGAGCCCGGAGCCGAGGACGGCCGCCCGGCCAAGATCGATAAGGATGCGCTCCGGGACGAGGCCGGCGAAGCGCTGAGGGCACAGAACGGCCCGGCATCGGAGCTGGTGTCGAAGCGTCGCGGCAGCGGCGGTCTCAACGTGGGTCCGTCGCTCAGCCCCGACGGCAGCCAGGTGGCGTTCCTGTCCGAGAAGGATCTGTTTTCGATCGAGATGTTCCTCGCGGACGCCGAGACGGGCCGGATCATTCGGCGGTTCACGAAGACAGCGTCCGACCCGCACTTCGAGAGTCTGCAGTTCATCAACTCATCGGGTGCCTGGCGGCAGGACGGTGGGGCCTTTGCGTTCGGCACGGTGGTGAAGGGCAGTCCGGCGATCACGATCATCGATCCGGGGAACGCCAGAAAGCTCCACGAGATCCGGTTCGAGCAACTGGGAGAGATCTACACACCGACGTTTTCTCCCGATGGTCGTCAGATTGCGTTCGCCGCCGTGGTCAACGGATACACGGATATCTTCATCGTGGACGTCGAAACGCGGGACCTGCGGCGGCTCACGAACGACCTGTATTCAGATCTGCAGCCGGCCTGGTCGCCCGACGGCGCGACGATCGCGTTCGTGACGGACCGGTTTTCCACCCAGATCGCGACCCTCGAATACGGGAACTACAGGATCGGGTTGATCGAACTCGACGATGACGAAATCACGCCCCTGCCCGCGTTCGGGAGCGGAAAGCACATCGACCCGCAATGGGCTCCCGACTCCCAGAGTCTGTATTTCGTCACGGATGTCAGCGGAATCAGCAACGTATACCGGTACGAATTCCAGGGCGGGCAGCTGTACCAGGTAACGGACATGCACACGGGCGTCAGCGGGATCACGCCGCTCAGTCCCGCGATATCCGTTGCATCTTCGGGCAACCGCCTGGTCTATACTGCGTACCAGCTCGGCGACTACGATCTGTACACCATAGACGATCCGACCGAGATGGCGGGCGTGCCCATCGCGGCCGCGATCCCGGGCGTGAGCCCGGCGCTGCTGCCGCCCAAGGATCGCAGTCCGGGTCTGCTCAACGTGCTGCTCGACGAGCCCGAACTGGGTCTCATCGATCCGGTCACTTTCGAGCACGAGGACTATCACGCCGGTCTGAGCCTGGATTTCATCTCGCAGCCCCAGGTGGGTGCGGGCGTGGATCAATTCGGAACCGTGTTCGCGGGTGGAATCTCGCTGTTCTTCAGCGACATGCTCGGGAATCGGAATCTGAGCACGGTCGCGAACATCAATACGTCCAACGGCAGCCTGGTGCGGTCGTCGACGCTCATCGCCGCGTACCAGAACCGCCGGACGCGCTGGAACTGGAGCATCGAAGGAGGGCAGATCCCGTTCGTCACGCGCCGCTTCGGGATCCGGCAGATCGGACCCGAGCTGTTCGAGCAGGTCGAGGAACTGCAGTGGCAGATCAGCCGGCAACTTACGACGGGAGTTTCCTATCCGTTCAGTCGGAGTCTGCGATGGGAGGTCGCGGCCGGGTATCAGAACGTGGACTTCGCCAACGAGATCAGGTCGCAGATCCTGGACATAAACGGCAACCTGCTGGACGAGGAGCGGGTGGACTTTCCGGCGCCGCCCTCTCTGAATCTCGCAATCGCCACGACGGCGCTTGTCTACGATAACAGCCTGTTCGGTGGAACGGGTCCGATTCTCGGACAGAGGTATCGGGCCGAAGCGTCGCCGCGACTTGGTGATCTGAATTACACCAACATCCTGCTGGACTTCCGGAAGTACGTCATGCCGTTCCGGCCGATCACCCTGGCCGGGCGGGCCCTGCATTTCGGGCGCTATGGAAGCGACGGCGAGGATCCTCGCCTCTCGGAGCCCTACCTCGGATTTGGCTCGTTGATCCGCGGTTACAACGATTCATCGTTCGAGTTCACGGAGTGCGGAGACAGCTTCGACGCCGACGGGTCGTGCCCCGTGTTCGACCAGTTGTTCGGGAGCCGTCTCGCGTTAGCAAACCTCGAGCTTAGGGTTCCGCTGCTCGGTTTCTTCGGCGTGATTCACTCTCCGGGTGTTCCGCCCGTGGAAGCCGCCGTGTTCTTCGATGCCGGTACGGCCTGGACGAAGGACGTGGATAGCGAACTGTTCGGCGGGGATCGCGCCGTGGTGACGAGCCACGGCATCGCCATGCGCCTGAACCTGCTCGGTCTGCTCATCGTCGAGGTGGACTATGTCCACCCGAACGATCGTCCGCAGAAAGGCTGGTACTGGCAGTTCAACCTGACACCGGGCTTCTAGCCGGGCGACGACAGGGACCGGCCGGCCGGACCGGTCTCTAGTAGTAGGGGTTTGCGCCGGCCGAGTGGTTGGTTACGTCCTGGATGTCGGTGATATCCGGCAGCGCTTCCATCAGGATGCGGCGAATTCCCTGGGAGAGGGTTGCGGCGGCCATGCCGCACCCCTGACAGCCCCCGCTCATTTCGAGATAGACCACCGTATCGCGGATATCGACGAGACTTACCGATCCGCCATGCGCTGCGATCGAGGGGTTGATTTGCAGGTCGATCACCTGGCGCACCTGCTCCGCGAGATCTCCGGCAGGCGCTCCCACGCCGATGGGGCGGAGGTTCGGGTTCTCGACCTTGAACCCGCTGCCGCTCATCGACTCGACCCAGTCGACCGTGGCTCCCTCCAGCAGATCGGCGCTGTCCACCGGAATGACCACGTAGAACCCCCCCGCGTCAAATACGCGATCATCGCCTGCCCGCTCGTCCTGGGCGATGAGCGACAGGTCGTACTTCGGCGCCAGAGGACTCGAGTCCAGAACGGCGACCCGGACGGAAAGCTCCTCCGTTTCCGTTTCCAGATACGAGGCGACGTGTTGCTTGGCCGTGTCAGTGAATGTGATCAAGATCCGTTCGTCCCCTTGAGTCATCAGTCGCCCCGCATCGCTCGCAGGACGAACAGTACATTAGCCGGTCGTTCGGCCATTCGCCGCATGAGGTACGAATACCACTGCGACCCGTACGGCAGGTAAATGCGCACCGGGAGCCCGTCGTTCACCAGTTCCCGCTGGAGTTGCCGCCGCACACCGTACAGCATCTGGAACTCATACGCATCCTGCGGAGTTCTGTTCGCCGAAGCGTAGTCCGACGTAGCCGCAATCATTCGCTCATCGTGTGTCGCGATCGCCGTCGGCGCGCCTCCGTCGAGCAGCATCTTCATGAGTCGCACGTAGTTCGCGTCTACGTCCGCCTTGTTCTGAAAGGCGACCGATCCGGGTTCCTTGTAGGCCCCCTTGCACAGTCGTACAGGTGCTCCAAGCCTGATGAGTCGCCGGACATCTGCCTCGCTCCGCTTCAAGTAGGACTGGATGACGATTCCCACGTTGCGGTACTCCTCAAACACGTGGTAGAACACCTGAAGAGTGCGCTCCGTATAGGTGGAGTCCTCCATGTCGATACGGACGAAATTCTCCAACTCGGAGGCCCGTCTGACGATTCGCGTCAGGTTCTCGATGCAGAACTGTGTGTCGATTCCGAGCCCGAGTTGCGTCAGCTTCAAGGAGATCGTGGCGCGGGCCTCGCTCAACTCGATGAGCTCCAGGCTGTCGGCGTATTCGGCCGCCGCCGCTTCGGCTTCCCCGCGCTCCGCCACGCTCTCGCCCAGAAGATCGAGTGTGACTCGATACCCCTCCCCGTTCAGCTCCGCCGCCACCGCGAGAGCCTCGTCGTGACCGTCACCCGCCACGAAACGGGCTGCCGCGCGGCGGGTGACGGGGAGCTTGAACAGCAGGCGACGCACGCGGTCGCTTTCGCTCATCCAGAGGAGAGTGGGTCGGAGCATCGGCCTGTGGTGGAGTAGGTCAGCCGGCGAGTTGTGTGGCGCGAGCCCTGAGCTCGGCCACACCGAATATCGAGATCACCTCGAACCCTGCCTCGGCAATGGCTTCACCGCCGCCTTCCTCGCGATCGACGGCGGCGAGCACGCCGACGATCGAACCCTGTTCGGCCCTGATGGCTTCGCACGCCTGGAGCGCGGACCCACCCGTGGTAATCACGTCTTCCACGACCACGACACGAGCACCGGACTCGAAACAGCCTTCGATTCGTCGACCCGTGCCGTGTCTCTTTTCCCGTTTGCGAACCGAGAAGGCATGAATCGCCAGACCACGTCGGAAGCTCTCGCCGGCCACGGCATACGCGATCGGGTCGGCCCCCATGGTCAGTCCGCCCACCAGGTCAGGTCGCCAACCGGCGGCCTCGATGCAGTCGCACCCGACCTGCCCCAGCAGCACCTGCCCCTCACCGTGCATGGTCGTGACCCGGCAGTCGACGTAGAAGTCGCTTTTCCGGCCAGACGCGAGCGTGAAATCCCCCAGCCGGAACGAGCGTTGAACGAACAGGTCGAGCAGACGCTCACGTGCAGTCATGGCAGGTCCCGAAAATCTTGATCTGTCGCGTGAGCGGCTCGAATCCCGCTTCCTGGAGCACCACGGAGAGCACGGCCTCGAGTTCCTCCTGGCGAAACTGGGTCACCCCCCCGCACACGGTACAGATCATGTGATCGTATTGAGCGGCTCCGACCTTCATCTGGTATCGCCGAAAACCCTCGTCGAAGTCGTGTTCCGTTGCAAGCCCCAGTTCGACCAGCAGGGCCAGTGACCGGTACACGGTCGCCTTGCCGATCTGCTGACCCCGATCGAGCAACGCGGCCTCCACGTCATCGGCGGACAGGTGCCTGGTGGACTCGAACAGAACTCTCGCGATGGCCTCGCGCTGCTGTGTGAACGGGAGTTCTCGTTCGCGCAATTCGCCACGAAGGATCTCCATCATCACGGCGGCGCATCCCAGGGGAGGGCGCGTGGGTACTAAGCTTGATGAACCTGGCATCATGGCCGCTCTTCTGGTGAAGGCCGGGCGGGCGGTATTCTCAATAGGCTGAGAATCTATCCGCTGGCATGTCTCGACTCAACCGGCTTGCGGGAGGGGCTGGCCGCCGCATCTTGAGGCCTGGAGGCGAACATCGAAGCAGTTCGGAGCTGAAATCAGAGCGGGGAAGACGGGATGATACGCAGGATCTTCAGGAGCATCGCGTTGTTCGGCATGCTGGGCTTCGCCGCGTGCGAAGGTTCGGGTGGGGCAGCGGCGGACACGCCGGCCAGTGTGCTGAATGCGGAGCAGCAGCAGGGCAACGGACAGCCGCGGCCGGGCGGTGGGGGCCTGATACGCACGGTCGATCTGATCGTGGGCGGAATCGCCGTCACGGCGGAAATCGCCGACACGCCGGCACTCCGGGAACGGGGGTTGATGGACCGGGATTCCTTGCCGGAGAATCACGGCATGCTGTTCGTCTACGCCGATGAGCAAATCCGGTCGTTCTGGATGCGCAGCACGCCCATCGCTCTCGATATCGCGTTTGCGGATCGCAACGGAACCATCGTGAACATCGAGACCATGGAACCGAACAGCGACGAGAGCTGGCTGTCGGCAAGCCCTGCGATGTACGCGCTCGAAATGTCGGCTGGCTGGTTCGCACGGAACAATGTGGGAGCTGGCGCTCGTGTCGAGTTCTGATCCGGAAAGACGGAGATACCATGTCGACCGATGACGTTCGCATAGAGAAGGATTCGATGGGATCGATGGAGATCCCGAGCGATCGGCTGTACGGGGCGCAGACCGAGCGCGCCCGTCGCAATTTTCCGATCAGCCGGCTCCGGTTCGATCGAAAGTTCATCCGGGCGCTCGGAACCGTGAAGCGTGCCTCGGCTGAGGTCAATGAGTCACTCGGGCTGCTCGATCATGAACTGGCAGTGGCGATTCGGGATGCCGCGGAGGAAATGCGCCAGGGCAAGCTCGACGACCACTTCGTGCTGGACATCTTCCAGACCGGATCAGGCACTTCCACAAACATGAACGCGAACGAGGTGCTGTCGAACAGGGCGATTCAGTTGCTCGGCGGGGAAGTCGGGTCCAAGTCGCCTGTCCATCCCAATGACCACGTCAACATGGGTCAGTCCAGCAACGACGTGATCCCGACGACGCTGCACGTAGCGGCGTTGACCGCCATCGAGGAAGACCTGCTTCCGGCCCTCGAGCACTTGAAGGAAGCGCTGAACTCGAAGGCGGCGGAGTTCGACGCGATACCGAAGGCCGGGCGCACGCACCTCCAGGATGCGACGCCCGTGCGACTGGGGCAGGAATTCGCTGGCTACGCGAGCCAGATCGAACACGGAATCCGGCGCCTCGTCAGCACCCGCGACAGCCTGTCCGAACTCGCGATCGGGGGCACGGCGGTCGGAACCGGCATCAACACGCACGCCAGATTTGCGGTGTTGATGGCAGAGCGGATCAGCGACCTTTCGGGCGTGCACTTCAGGGAGGCCGACAACCACTTCGAGGCACAGTCGGCACGCGATGCAGCCGTCGAAGCCAGCGGAATGTTGAAAGTCGTGGCCTGCAGCCTGATGAAGATCGCCAACGACCTGCGTTGGCTCGCTTCCGGTCCGCGCACGGGTCTCGGCGAGATCCGACTGCCGGAGCTGCAGCCGGGATCTTCGATCATGCCGGGAAAGGTCAACCCGGTGATGTCGGAAATGCTCACGATGGTGGCGGCGCAGGTTATCGGAAACGACGCGGCGATCACGATCGGCGGAGAACGCGGAAATTTCGAACTCAACGTGATGATACCGGTGATCGCTCACAATCTGCTCGAGTCGATCGAAATCCTCGCCTCGGGCGCGCGGGTGTTTGCGGATTCCTGCGTCGCCGGAATCACGGCGGACGAAGTGCGCTGTCGCCGCAACGCCGAGTCGACCGCGGCGCTGGCGACGGTGCTTGCCCCGCGGATCGGCTACGACAAGGCGGCGGAAGTTGCGAAGCGGTCGCTGAAGGAGGACCGGACGCTTCGTGAGGTCGTCCTCGACATGGAGCTGATGGCGGCGGAGGACCTGGACGAGCTGCTCGACTTCGATGCGATGACCCGGCCCGGCGTCGGCTGACGCGTCACCGCGAGGGAAGACCACGCCACCGCGAGGGGCCAGCGGTCAACAGGTTGGCTGTCGCAGCGTCGATCGCGTAGGCGATCGGGTCGTCGGCCCGCCGCACGAGCACCTCGCTCCGATTCTCGGCGGAGCCGAACAGCAGCGACACCGCAGGCGGATCCATCGGACTCGTTCCCACGTACAGATCCAGCGTCGCGTCGGGCCGGTCGAAGTCCACCGCGAATACGAAGGAATCCGCAGGAAACCCCAGAGCCTTCAGATTCGCCACCCGCTCGAGGAAGATTCGAACCACCATCGTGTCGGCGGGTGCGTCGCCCGTCCGCCAGCCGCCCTCTGCTCCTCGTCGGATCTCGAACGCAGGGTTCGCCCCGCGCGTAACCACGATGCGTGTGAGCGCGGCGGTGTCCACCTCGGTGATCGTGGGGTCGCGCCACTGGGCTTCGTTGCGATCTAGATCCCGCACGGCCGCTGCGGAGACCACGTACACTTCGGGTCGGTCCGGCAGCCGTATGAACCTCCCCTCCGGGCCCGCGCTTCCAAGCAGAAACACCAGTGAGGGACCGTTCGCTCGACCCATCTCGACGCGGCGGGCCGACTCCGACGAAACGCCGAGACGGTCGTGATTCGCCGGGTTTCGCGCTACCAGGCGAGCCGGGGGCAGTGAGGCGAGCCGGGTCAACACGGTTTCCATGAGAGAATCAGCTGCAGGGTATCCGTTGACGATCCACCCGCCCTCATCCAGCTCGAGCCTGAGGTCCGTGGAATCCGGAGCGAGAACGCGGACGACGGAGACGCCGGAGCTTATCCTCGCAGCGACGTCCAGACCGCCGTCGCCGTTGTCCGCACTCCGATCGGCGCCGCGAACGGCGAACCACGCGGCGGACAGGCCGGCAAGAGCCCCGAACACGAACCCGAGCTGACGCCGTGTCACGACGGTTCTTCGGTCGCATCCATCGGGGACCAGACCGTTCTGGCGAGCCGTCGCCTGCGCATCAGGCGAAGGAACCCGATCAGCACGAACAGGAGCGGCACGCCCACCAGACACGCGTACCGCGCTCCGTCGCGGGCAGCGTTGGAGGAATACAGCAAGGGGGGAGCGAGGCGCTGCTTCGCCCGAATGCCGATCAGGGACTCATCGTTAGCCAGCCAGTCGACGGCATTGCGGGCAAATGCGAGGTTGTCCGGGCTGGCGGCCAGGAAACGGTTCGTCAGAAAATCCGCATCTCCCACCAGGAGGATGCGTCCGCCCGGCGCCGCAGCACGCCCGGCTCCACGCGGCAGCACCGCAGCCGCCATGGGGCGCGGGCGAAGGTCCGTCGCCACGCTCGTCCAATCGAAACTCGGATCCAGCGGAAACGGACCCGTGAACACGCCACCGGCCTGGCTCGTAGCGAGCAGCGGCGTCACCGTACTCGTGTCGGCACCCGACAGGTCGAGCGGACTGGCCCAGCCGAGCACGACTCCCGTCAAACCCCCGACGACGGGATGGGCCGAGACGGGCCGTGACACCGGCCACAGAGGATAGGGGCGCCGAACGGGGAGTCCACTTTCGTTTTCCTGCGTGACCGGAAAATTCGACCGCATATCATAGGCTGCCCCGTTCGCCACCCGAACCCCGTACGGTGCCAGGAGCGCGTCCAGCTCCGGGTGACTGGCGGAGTCCGCGAACATCCGGGTCTCCGTGACCGCATACTGCTGCATCAGCAGCATCAGGTTACCCCCGGAGGACACGAATCGGCGCAGCTCCGCGCCGGCCGCCGGCGTCAGGGGCTGAGTGGGTTCGGCGACGATCATCACGCCCACGGAGTCCGGGATTGTCGCCGAATCGTCGGCCAGGTCCACGGTCGCGATGGAGTAGGAGCTGCCGATCTGGGTTACGAACGCTGCCAGGTCGGTATCATGCCCGGGTCCCCCGAATCCACCCAGCAGGCCCACGCCGGCAGTCGCGGGCTGCGTCATGCGCAGGATGGCACTCGTCAGCTCGTATTCCAGGTTCTCCGAGCCCCGGATGAACGGGATGACCTCCAGGCCGTCGGCGTACTGAACGGCGAGACCGAGGTAGCCTTTCCGGGATTGGAACTCATCCTCG
>JAOTWC010000333.1 GCA_029863105.1 Gemmatimonadota bacterium
CGGCGAACAGAACCGGCGGCGCAGCGCCGCCGATGCGCACTTCCCCGATGCCGACTTCAGGACCCAACGCGTCGACGAGTGGATGCTCGGACGCCGCTTCCGCCACCTCGCCGACGCCGGGAATGGCGAGGATCGCGGCACGATCCACGACGCCCGAGTGGGCGCGCACGATGAACTGGGTCCCTCCGCGGCTGCCCGAGAACTCACGAGTCCACAGTCCCAAGTCCGCGAGCGAGGCGCGCACCTGGTCGGCATCCGCTCCGTTGGCAAGCGTGATGATCATATTGGTCCGTATTGAAACGCGGGGCCCCGCGTGGGGCCCGTCGTGATGTCTGCGAAAGGTGAGAATATAAGGGGATGGCCGCCGCGGCGCGCTCGCGCGGGGATACTACTGGAGGCGAGACCTCCAGAGGACCGCCTCGATCAAGTATTTCAACCGGGGACGACGCAGGTCGTCGGCTTCGACCTCCTCAAACAGCAGCTGTACGTCGCCCAGGATCGTCCTGTCCTGTGATCGTCGCAGCGGCACGTTCTCCGGAATCCGGCACAACACCGTCAGCAGCGAGTTCGCCAGGTTCGCTTCGACAGATTTGACCGACGTGTGCAAAAACATCGCAATTCGCCGCACGGCCCTGTCGCGCTCGGCCACATCGGTCTGTTGATCCGCCCGCGCCCGAAGAAGACCCTGAGTATGCCAGTTTCGGTGCGTGTTCATTCGATCATCATCCCGTCTGTAGGATTCATGCGCACTGCTGTGCATATCATTGCCTCAACCCGGCCCGACGCTCGGCATCCCGCAGCCGCAGATACAGTTCTTTCAGCCGGCGATCAGCCTGGTCCATGTCGGGGACCAGGTGGCGGACGGCGCGCACGACGTTGCGGTCCTTCTCCCGCCGTAACGGCCGCCCTGCGGGTACCCGTCGCAGGGCGCGTGCCAGCACGCGCCCGAGATCTTCTTCGATCTCCTCACGCTGAATCGCGAGGAACAGACTGAGGACGTGCTTGGAGCGGTCCGCGCGGGCGGCGCTTGCAAGCAATTCCTCGGGACTTGTCGGCCAGTTCGTTCGATCTTCCATGCACGCGTACAACGGCAACGCCCGTGCCTGCGCGCAACTGGTTGTCCTTACGATTGTTACGATTTCCTTAGTTGGCGGTGGTAGCGGCTGTGCAACAGGGGTTGAACGCCGGAACCTGACGACGCGTTGCGGCGGGAGGCCCGAACGAGTCGTTTGGCCCCTGGCGGCGCGCCGCTGCGCCATCCCCATGACGCGAAGCGAAGGACACGATGAGTCCCAATCCGAATCGAGTGGCGCCGGTCGTGTGGGTTGCCGCGATCATCGCAATTCCCACTGCTGCGTGTGCGCAAAACCCCGTCCTTGAAACCACCGACCGGGTGATCGTGGAGACCGCCGACATGCTTCCCCGCACGGGAATCGGGTCCGTCCCCGGCGTGTTCGTGGGCCACGAGACGCTGGAGACTCGCCCGACGGGATGCACGGTCGTGTTGACGCCCGACGGTGCCGTCGCGGGGGTGGACGTCCAGGGCGGCGCTCCGGGCACGCGGGAGACGGACCTGCTGGATCCGGCCACCTCCGTGCAGCGCGTGCATGCCGTCTTTCTGTCGGGTGGGAGCGCGTTCGGTCTCGAGACCGGCGGCGGCGTGTCCCGGTATCTCGAGGAGCAGGGTATTGGCTACCCGGTGGGTGAGGCGCGTGTCCCGATCGTGAGCGGCGCGATCCTGTTCGATCTCGCCGTGGGCGACTGGACGATTCGTCCGGACGCCGAGTGCGGTTACCGGGCAGCCGTGCACGCAATGTCGGCGCGCGGACCCGTAGCCGAAGGCAGTGTCGGGGCAGGCGCCGGGGCCACCGTGGGCAAGTTGCTGGGCATGGATCGGGCGATGAAAGGCGGCATCGGCACTGCCTCGATTCGGCTCGCGAACGGGCTGGTGGTGGCGGCCATCGTGGCCGTCAACGCCGTTGGCGACATCATCGATCCGGCGACCGGCCAGCTGATCGCCGGCGTGCGCTCCGAGGCCGGGGACGAGCTCGTGGACGCCCGGACCATCCTGCGTGAAGGCATCGCGCCCGCGTCGATGCCTGGCAGCAACACGGTCATCGGCGTCGTGGCCACGAACGCCAGGCTCACGCAGGCCGAGGCCACGCGCGTGGCCCGGATGTCCCAGGCCGGACTCGCCCGCACCGTATCGCCGACTCATACGCCGGCGGACGGCGACACGATGTTCGCCCTCGCGACGGGCGAACTGGAGGCGGATGTCAGCCTGCTGACCATCGGAGCGCTGGCGGCCGATATGGTCGCAGAGGCGATCCTGCGGGGCGTGCGGTCCGCCGAAGGACTCGAGGGACTGCCTTCCGTCTCCGATATGGGCGGCCGGTGAGGTTGCCGTGAACCTCACATTGCTGCTGTTGCTGGCGTACGGGGTGGGGCTCGTCCTGCTCGGTTTGTGGATTGGACGCCGCGTCGGTGACAGCGCCTCGTTCTTCGTGGCCGGCCGGCGGCTCTCGCCCGGACTCCTCGGGGCGACGATCCTGGCGGCAAA
>JAOTWC010000334.1 GCA_029863105.1 Gemmatimonadota bacterium
CCGAACGATGGATGTGCGCTTGATCGAGTTCGTGCTCGGCCTGCTGATTCTCGGGTTCGCGCTGTTCGAGCTGGCCCCGCGCCTGCGGAAGATCCGGGCGCCCATCGGCTGGCTGCCTGTCGGCGGAGCGCTGTCCGGATTCTTCGGCGGCCTGTCCGGACACCAGGGTGCACTGCGCGCGATGTTCCTGACCCCGCTCGGCCTGTCCACCGCCGAGTTCGCCTCGACGCAGGCCGTGATTGCCGTGCTGGTCGATATCGTTCGAATCGTCGTCTACGGCTGGTCGCTCGGTTGGCTCGGCGGCGCGATGACGCGGGTGGATATCCCATGGCAGCCGATCGCAGCAGCCGTCGTGGCCGCGTTCGCGGGCGCACTCCTGGGGAGGCGTCTGCTTCCCAAGGTCACCCTCGACCGGCTTCACCTGATCGTCGGCTGGTTGCTGGTAGTCGTAGGAGTCGGCCTGGCGACGGGCCTGGCCTGAGTTGCGGCGCCCCGAACCCGGTGTGATGCTTGTTCCATGAAGAGCGGCAAATGTCCCAAGTGCGGGTCCAGCAACGTGCGGAAGAGCAACAAGCCCGGCGCCTTCTCGCCGGACAAGGGCATGGTTCCGCTGGGCGGCGCCTTCGATTCGAACGCCAAGGTCCAGCATTACGTCTGCGTCGGCTGCGGCTACGTCGAGAAGTACATCGTCGACCCGAAGGGGCTCGAGAAAGTCCGCACGAAATGGAAGCTGGCTACGGAGATCGACTAGGCCTATACCAGCTCCGTCTGCACCGCGGCGGCTTCGATTTCCAGCAGCCGCTTCTTCCGCCACAGGCCGCCGCCATAGCCGGTGAGCTTTCCATCCGACCCGATGACCCGGTGGCACGGGATGAGGATCGCGATCCGGTTGTCCCCGTTCGCCCGCGCGACGGCTCGCACGGCGGTCGGCTGCCCGATCGTCCGCGCGACGTCCCCGTAGCTTTGCGTCGTGCCGGCAGGAATCTCCCGCAAAGCCGCCCACACCCGTTCCTGGAAATCCGTTCCGGAGGTTCGCAGCGGCAGATCGAACTCGGCCCGCCTGCCCGCGAAGTACGCCTCCAGCTGTGAGGCGAGTTCCGTCAGCAGCGGATGTTCGCCCGGGACGAACACACAGCGCAGCGCCCGGGACAGCCGCTTGAACTGCGTCGGAAGCATGCGGCGGTCGGCGTACTCCAGCAGAACGATCGCCCCGTCGGTCACCCCCGCCACCAGGGGGCCGAGCGGCGTGGGGATCCGCGTGACCGTCACGATCGCCGCGTCCACCGCCGTGGGAGCACTCCCCGCGAGTTGCTTGAGCGCTTCACCGAATCCGCTCAGCGATTCATATCCGGTTTCGAATGCGGTGCGTGACACCTGTCTGCCCTCCTGGATTCTGCCCATCGCCGATCCGAGGCGCCGGGCCCGGCTGTATGCGTGAAACGTCATTCCGTGATTCTGCTGAAACCACCGCCGGACACGCGTCGGGTCCACACCGAGCGCCTTGAGGTCCGCATCCCGCCAGCGGCGTGTGGGCCGCTGATCGACGGCGTCGATGACCGGCTGCAGCCACTCAGGGCTCTCGCCCGCCGGGCGCAGGGGCCGGCAGCGTCGACACGGCCGGTAGCCGGCCAGCAGCGCATCCCGGCTCGTGGCGTAGAATTCGACGTTCTCGGGCCGCGGTTTGCGTGCCGAGCACGTCGGCCGGCAGAAAATCCCCGTCGTCAGCACGGCGGTATAGAACACGCCCTCGAACGACGCGTCCCGGTCCGTGAACGCCCGGAGCATCCTGTCGCGCGGCGGCAGTTCGTGAGTCATCATGACCGCAACTTCGGACACGCCGACACGCGGCGCCACCGAAAAATCGACACGGAACTGGCCGGTCGAACCTTGCAGCGAGGCGGGAGCCGTTCGACGTTCATCCGGCGCGCGAAGGTCCGACGCCGAACTTCTGACGGAAACGGATCCGCCCCTGACTGAGCTGATTCTGACGTTCGTGCCGATTTACGCCGTGCTGGCGACCATCATCGCGGCCCTGGCGACCCGGGGGCGATGGAGGTGGCTCATGCTCGCCGTCGTTCCCGCGATCGGCACCATGCTCAGTTGGGCCGCGCTGCCCCTGACCGGCGACGGCAACATGCTCTCCGTGACGCTGGTGCTGCTCCTCGTGACGGGGTTGATGGCGTACTACCCGGTGCTGGCGATCACCGCCCTCGTGGTGTGGTACAGGACGCGCCGGTCCCTCGCCTAGGCGTCGCCGTCCCGTCCGCCATGGGCCAATCACACAGGATGGCGGTCAAGGCTGCGTGGAAATCCTCGGGCGTCAGAGCTAGACTGCCCGTCATGACCGACTCGCAACGCGGCTCGCTGCAGTTCTATCTGGTCGCCGTCGTCCTGGCGCTCATGGCGTTCGCTCTCGGGATCTGGGACATCCTCGTACAGAGCGAGGGTGGCGACTGGCTGCTCCAGATCCTCCTGCCGGTTCTGCTCATCATGGTTCTCGCGGGGCTGCATGCGCAGGCCAGGCGGCAGCGCATCGCGGAAGAGCGGGACGTGTCGGAC
>JAOTWC010000335.1 GCA_029863105.1 Gemmatimonadota bacterium
AATGCCGTCCGCGAGACGATGGCGGCCGTCAACTCCGGGCTCGACATCGAAATGGGGACCGATCTCGGTCAGGAGTGGCAGAACCCGGACTACGGTGCGTTCTACATGGGTGACGCGGTGGTGGACCTCGTCAACGACGGAACCGTTGATGTGGAGGTGATCGATCGCAAGGTGCGCCGCATCCTCCGCGTCATGCATGCCGTTCACATGTTCACGGGTGACCGGCCGCAGGGGGCCTACAACGTGCCCGAGCACCAGGCCGTCGCCCGGAAGGTGGCCGACGAATCGATCGTTCTTCTCAGGAATCAAGGCGTCCTGCCACTGCAACGAGACCGGATCAACACCCTGGCCGTCATTGGAGCGAATGCGAACCGCAAGCACGCCGGTGGTGGGGGAAGCTCCCAGATCAAGGCGACGTACGAGATCACGGCCCTGGAGGGCCTCCGGAATCTCCTGGGGGACGAGGTCAACGTGACCTATGTGCCAGGTTACACAGTGGCACCGGGCGCCGCGGCCGATCCGGCGTTGATTCGCGAAGCGACCAGCGCGGCGGCCGGCGCCGACGCGGTCATCTACGTCGGCGGTCTGATTCACGGCTACACCGACGCATGGGAGGACAATGCGTACGATGCGGAGGTTCTGGACAAACCCGACATGATGTTGCCGTTCGACCAGGACGCCCTCATCCAGGCGATGCTGGCAGCCAACCCGAACACCGTGATCGTGTTGCAAAGTGGGGGTCCCGTCGACATGCGGTCCTGGGAGGGCGATGCGAACGCGATCGTCCAGGCATGGTACGGCGGAATGGACGGTGGAACCGCGCTGGCAGCGGTTCTCTTTGGCGATGTCAATCCATCCGGAAAGTTGCCGATGACATTCCCCAGGAGGCTGGAGGATAGTCCGGCGCACGCGTTGGCGTCATACCCCGACGAGAATCTGCTGATCGAGCACACAGAAGGCCTGTACGTCGGGTATCGGTACTTCGATTCCTACGACGTAGAGCCCGCCTTCGCCTTCGGGCACGGACTTTCCTACACGAGCTTCGAGTACTCCGATCTCACGGTGACGAAGGGAGACGCGGGTGTGGAAGTGCGCCTCCGTGTAACCAACACGGGATCGGTGCCGGGGGCCGAGGTTGTCCAGGTCTACGTCAGCGACGACGAATCGTCGCTGCCACGGCCGGCGAAGGAGCTGAAGGAGTTCGACAAGGTCGAGCTGGCACCGGGAGGCTCGGCCGATCTGACGTTTGTCCTCGGCGACGAGGCGTTCAGCTACTACGATCCCGGTCGCGGAGGCTGGGTTCTGGAACCGGGTATCTTCACGATCCAGATCGGCAGTTCGTCGCGGGACATCAGGGCCGGTGGCCAGGTCGAGCCGTAGGAAGGCGGGCTGTCGCTAGGTCGTGCTGCCGAGGACGATTGCCTCACGGCGGGTCGTGAGAGGGGAGCTGTTATGAGACCTCGCGGACTTGTTGGACTCGCGCTTCTGCCGCTCACCGCGCTCGGCTGTGCTGACAGGCAAGCGGGTGAGGAGAATCGATCTCACACGACGGCTACGGTTATTCAGACGTCGAGAGGGGGCGACAAGCTCGCCGAGATCGCGACGCTGAAGTTCACCGAAGCGAAGAGCACCGACCGCCCCGTGATCGCGCTCGATCCGGCGGCCGAGTATCAGACGATCCTGGGCTTCGGCGGCTCGTTCACCGAGTCCACGGCCTACGTCCTCGGCCAGCTTTCCGATGAGAAACGGCAGGAGGTCATCGAGGCCTACTTCGGCCCGAGCGGCGCGGACTACACGTTGACCCGCACCCACATCAACAGCTCGGACTTTTCATTGGGCAACTACGCCTATGCAGACGTGCCGGGGGACACCGAGCTCGAGCACTTCACGATCGAGGAAGACCTGGATGACATCGTCCCGTTGATCAAGGATGCGATGGCTTCATCCGAGTCCGGCTTCAAGATCATCGCCTCGCCGTGGACGGCCCCGCCGTGGATGAAGGACAACAACGCCTGGAACGACGGCTCTCTCGAGCCCGAGTTGTATCCGACGTGGGCGCTGTATTTCTCCAAATACATCCGCGCGTACGAGGAGCAGGGGATCGACATCTGGGGAGTGACGATCGAGAACGAACCGCTCGGCAACGGCGCCCAGTGGGAGAGCATGATCTTCTCGCCGACCTCGATGGCGGAGTTCCTGAAGAGCCATCTGGGACCCCGATTCGAACAGGACGGCATCGACGCGAAGATCCTCGTCTACGATCAGAACCGGGACCACCTGGAGGAGTGGGCCGACGTCATCCTCGGCGACCCGGAGGCGGCGAAGTACGCCTGGGGCACCGCGGTGCATTGGTACAGCAGTACATACGAGTGGTACCCGGAGGCGCTCAATGCGATTCACGAGCGTTACCCCGACAAGCCGATTGTGCACACCGAAGGGACGATCGACTCCGAGGTGCCGGTCTGGCAGGACGATGACTGGTACTGGCGACGCGAGGCGACAGACTGGGGTTACGACTGGGCGCCCGAAGAGGACAAGCCGCTGCATCCGAAGTACG
>JAOTWC010000336.1 GCA_029863105.1 Gemmatimonadota bacterium
CGGTGCTGTGCGTCATCAGGTAGGCGCAGCCGGCTTATCTCGCTGATGACGGGGAGATTGTTCAGTCCGAGACATTTAGCATGACCGTGCAGTGCCGGTCGACCGCGGCCCATTTGCCCACCGGCAGCCTGACTCCGTAGTTTCCTGCGACTAGAAGCCCTGCCGCACTGCTCGATTGCGGCTGGGAATCGATCGATGGCGGTGCGGTTGGCCGCATCGATCGTCCCAATGTCGAAAGGATCACCGCTGGCAAAGTTGCGCGTCGGGATCGTGGATCTCGTGGCGAAGGGGCCGACCCGTTCGCTGTATGCCAGAGTGATGAACGCGAATCTCGCGAGCATCATGCCCCAGGTCCTCGCGACCTGGTGCGAGGAAGCCGGTCACGATGTCCATCTCGTGTGCTACACCGGTCTCGAGAACCTCCTCGACGAACTTCCCGACGATGTCGACCTGCTCTTCGTGGGTGCGTTCTCCCAGGGCGCTCAACTCGCGTATGCGATCAGCGAAATGTTTCGACGCCGGGGAGCCGTAACCTGCGTCGGGGGGCCGCACGCGCGCTGCTACCCCGAGGACGCCCGGAAGTACTTCGATTACGTCCTCGGATTCACCGACAAGGTGCTGCTCAACGAAATCCTCGAGGACTGCCAACCACACCGGCCGATCGGAGAGTACCGATCAGCCGCGATGCAGCCGCTCTCCCTGCCTGGCCTGAGGGCGCGCTGGAAATACATCGAACCGACGATTGCCAAGTCGCCGCTGTTCCAGATGGTACCCATGCTCGGAAGTCTGGGGTGTCCGTACACCTGCAGTTTCTGCATCGACTCGGTCGTGGACTATCAGCCGCTCGATTTCGACGACATGCGCGACGATCTCCGCTTCCTGCTGCAGAAACTGAAGAAGCCGACGGTCGGCTGGCACGATCCGAACTTCGGCGTTCGCTTCGATGACGTCCTCGATGCCATAGAAGATGTGGTACCACCCGGCAGCATTCAGTTCGTGGCGGAGAGCAGCCTGTCGCTTCTGGGCGAGGCGCACCTCCAGCGACTGGCGAAGAACGGCTTCAGGGGAATCCTGCCGGGCGTAGAGTCCTGGTACACGCTCGGCAACAAGTCGAAGGCGCGGTCGAAGCAGGGGATGGAGAAGGTCCAGCAGATCTCGGAGCACGCCAATCTCATCGCGAGCTACATCCCATATCTGCAGACGAATTTCGTTTTGGGTCTTGATTGTGACGAGGGTCCCGAACCTTTCGAGTTGACCAAGACGTTCATCGATCGGTCACCCGCCGCCTTCCCGGGCTATTCACTGCTCACGGCGTTCGGGCGGGCAGCTCCGCTGAACCTGGAGTACCAGGAAGAGGGTCGCGTTCTCGGCTTCCCGTTCCACTTCCTGAACAACAACCACGCGATGAACCTGAAGCCCAAGAACTACGAGTGGATCGAGTTCTATGACCACGTCATCGACCTAACCAAGTACAGCTTTTCCAGGCGAGCGATCTGGAGGCGTCTCAAGGCCAACCGCGGCGGCATTCCCAGGATCATGAACGTAGTGCGGGCCATTTCGTCGGAGGGCAAAGGTCGGATCGAGTATTACACGATGATCCGCGATCGCCTCAAGACCGACTCCAAATTCCGGGACTACTTCGAGGGCGAGAGCAAGGCGCTGCCGCAGTTCTACGCAGACCGTGTGCGGAAGGATCTCGGGCCTCTGTGGGAGTTCCTGCCCGAAGGCGCTCTCGAGCATAACCCGTACGAGTACCTGGACAGCGTGAAGCAGAACGGCGGGCCCGACCGTGCGGGGAATGGCACCGGAAACGGCACGGCGGCCGCGCCGCCCACCCGCGAGCTGCCGCTCGCCTCTTCACTCTGATCGATTAGGTAACGGTCCGCCTGCCGGGCGGCAGAATCCGCTGAGCGCCGCGACCGTTCGTCATGCTGCTTCGAATTCTCGCCGACCTGATCGTGGTGCTCCACCTGGCGTTCATCGTGTTCGTGGTGGGCGGCGGCCTGCTGGCCATCCGGTGGCGCTGGATTCCGTGGGTTCACCTGCCGGCCGCCACCTGGGGAGCGATCCTCGAAATTCGCGGTCTGATCTGTCCGCTCACCCCCCTGGAGAACTGGCTGCGTCGAGAGGCCGGGGGAACCGGTTACACGGGCGGGTTCATTGAGCATTACCTGCTTCCGATCCTGTATCCGCCGGGTCTCACATCCAGCATCCAGCTGCTGCTGGCTGCCCTGGTGGTCGTGGCGAACCTGATCGCCTATGCGTTGGTGTGGCGTTCGCGACGCCCGCGCGACCGACGATAACCCGGGGGCGGTGGCGAAACTTTCGATGATGCCGTACGTTATGTGGCTGAAAGTCGGATATAGATCCGACTGCGGCGAACAACAGGACCTTCCGAGTAAACCCTCTTAGGTCGCGCCCTCCTTAGTTTTTCTCTTTTGCCCTTCGCTGTTGTGTGGGTCGGAAAAGTACGGTCGTACCGTACGGGCCCTGCCTGCATGCGTACGCCAAGGACAAGTTCATATGTCTCAATCAGCATCCAATGCCCGCG
>JAOTWC010000027.1 GCA_029863105.1 Gemmatimonadota bacterium
AGGCGCTGGAAATCTGGCTTGAGAATCTCGGCGAGAGAGTCGCTCCGGGGGAACTCGAGCTCGGCAAGACGAGGCGCCGCCTCATCACCTCCGGCTTCAGGGATCCAAGAGCCGTACCGATCTTCTACGCCATGCGCCTCCTGGCGCCGGCCCTGGCGGTATTGCTGTACATCGCTCTGTTCGCCCCGGCCCTGGCGGTGACGGGCCCGAAGTATCTGATTTCCATGGCCCTCGCCGCGTTCTTTGGCTGGACCCTGCCGAACGCCTACATCTCCAGACGCATCCGGCTCCGCAAGAAGGAAATGCAGAAGGCTCTGGCCGACACGCTGGACATGCTTGTCGTATGTGTGGAAGCAGGGCTCGGCCTCAACCAGGCGATGGCGCGCGTCGCAGAGGAAATCGAACACATCAGCCCCGTGATGTCCGAGGAACTCGAAATCCTCAATCTCGAGATTCGCGCAGGAACACCTCGGGAGGATGCCCTGCGGCACCTGGGCGAACGGACCGACGTGAAGGACATCAAGGGCCTGGTGTCGATGCTCATCCAGACGGATCGTTTCGGCACGTCGATCGCGACGGCGCTGCGCGTGCATTCCGACGATCTGCGCGTGAAGCGTCGTCAGCGTGCCGAGGAGGCTGCCGCCAAGACGACGATCAAACTGGTCATACCGCTGGCCGTCTTCGTCTTCCCGGCGATGTTTGTGGTCATTCTCGGACCGGCGATCCTCACCATTCTCTCGACGTTCGGAGACATGTGAAGACGCTGCGCGTTTGGAACGCAACGCGGAACGACTGCGTCGCCGACCGCGTGCGGCTGGCTGATACCTGGTGGACTCGCCTGCGGGGGATGCTGGGCAGTCCGGAACCGGCGCCGGGTGAGGGGATGCTCCTCGAGCCCTGTCAGTCGGTGCACATGTACTGGATGAAGTACGCGTTGGATGTCGCTTTCCTCGCGCCGGACGGGCGCGTGGTGGAGGCCTACCACGGTCTGGGCCCATCCAAGCGTTCGCGCTGGCACCGCGAAGCGGACCGGGCCCTGGAGTTGCGAGCGGGGACCCTTGCTGAGACCGGGACACAGGTCGGCGATCGACTCGAGATGATCAGTACTGCGGATGCTACGGAAAGGCAGACTCATGCATAACGAAGCGCCAACAGCGATGACGCCGGCTGACACGAGAGCGCGCCAGCAGACGGCACCACCGGTCCCGGAGGCGCTGACGGACACGGGCCTCTCCGAGTCGATGCTTCAGGATTTGATCATCAAGTCGCTGTACGACATGGGAGCCCGGACAGGCGAGGAACTCCGACAGGTGATCAAACTGCCGTTCAGCCTGCTCGATGAGCAGCTGCTCGATCTTCAGCAACGCCGTCTCGTCGAAGTTCGCGGAGCCGGCAGCCAGAACCGCATCACGTACACGTTCGATCTTACCGGCGAAGGCCGGGAGAGAGCGCGCGAACTGCTGGCCACGAACGGCTACGTCGGTCCGGCTCCTGTTCCGCTCGAGGCCTACAGCGACTGGGTGAAGGACCAGACGATTCAGGGCATCGTGGTAACAGCCGACGGAATTCGCGAGGGTTTCTCGCATCTGGTATACGACCAGGGATTCCTCGATCAGCTTGGCCCGGGTATCAACTCCGGACTGTCGCTCTTTCTGTACGGCCATTCCGGAAACGGCAAGACGACGATCGCCGAGGCGATCGCCGGCATGCTCGGCGGCGAGGTCTATCTTCCGTACGCGCTCGAGGTCCAGGGAAATATTGTCGTCCTGTACGATCCTGTGTACCACAAGCCTGTCGAGGGCGCCGGAACGTCTGCCGATGACCCGTTCGGCACGAGCCCCCTGTTCCGCCAAGATACGCCGCACGATGCCCGGTATGCCCGGATCAAGCGTCCGGTCGTGTTCGTGGGCGGTGAGATGACGCTGGAACAGCTCGACCTGCAGTACGATCCCGACTCTCGCATCTACCAGGCGCCGTCACATGTAAAGGCGAACGGAGGCGTGTTCATCCTCGACGACTTCGGCCGCCAGCACGTGCGCCCGCGTGACCTGTTGAATCGCTGGATGGTGCCACTCGAGAAGCGGATCGACTATCTCGCGTTCAAGAACGGGTATAAGTTCCCCATCCCGTTCGACTGCATGCTTTTGTTTGCCACGAACCTGAACCCGCTCGAGCTTGTCGACGAAGCATTTTTGCGGAGGATCCGCTACAAGATTCTCGTCGAGAGCCCGAGCCGGGAACAGTACGAGGAAATTTTCCGCCGCTGCTGCGAGAACCGCGACATTCTGTTCGACCGACATCGGATCGAACACGTCTTCCGGCAGTACTATGCCCGGCTGCAGATCGCGCCGCGTGGCTGCCATCCCCGCGACATCGTGGATACGCTCTGCAACGTCGCCAAGTACAAGCGCATTCCGCCGTCGCTTACGACCGAGCTTCTCGACGAAGCGTGCCGGTCGTACTTCCTCGACATGCCCGGCGCGGGCGGGGTGATTTCCGGGGCCGGCACGAACGTCAACGACGAAGACTAGAGCGATCTCGTTCGGCTTGCGATGGAGACCTCCTCGATCACGAGCCGCTTTCGGCAGACGGTCAGTTTGCCGCGATTTCTGAGTGGCTTCCGCAGGGGGCTAGTGCGCGACGCCCCGTTCCTGCTGCTGGCGGTCGCATTCGTGATGGCGGCTGTGGTCTCGGCACGTGTTCTCGGGTATCCGGCGGACCTGGACCTCAGCGTTTCCTGGTCCGTCATGGCCACCTGGACAGGCCTGTACGCGGTTCCGGCATTCCTCGCTCTGCTGGTCCATGGCAAGGTGGTGAACGGATACAGCATCTTCGAGGCTTCCACATGGCGTCGGGTTGGATTTCACTTTGCCGACCCAGGACGCCTTCTGGGTCTCGTGCTTGTCGTAGGCGTTCTCCCGTTCTTCACGGCGGCGTTTGTCGCGTTCAAGGGCTCGATACCAGACGTAAGTCCGTTCGTGTGGGACGTCCGGTTCATGGAGTGGGATCGGCTCGTCCACTTCGGTGCCCATCCGTGGGAGTTGCTGCAGCCTGTGCTCGGCTACCCCGTCGTCACCAACGCCATCGACTTCACGTACTATTTGTGGTTTCCAGTCGTTTGGCTCACCATGATCTGGCAGGCATGGCACGGCGACCGCAATTCGGATTCTCGAATGCAGTACCTGCTGACCTTTGCGCTCAGCTGGATCTTACTCGGCACGGTCGCCGCTACCTGGTTGTCGTCCGCCGGTCCGGTGTACTTCGCTTCGGTGACCGGCGAGCCTGATCCGTTTCTGCCGCTGATGGACTACCTTCGCGCGGTAAACGGCGACCACAAGCTGCAAGCGATCTGGGCGCAAGACATACTATGGCAGTCGTACGCCGACCCCAGCAGACCGGCAATCGAGGGAATTTCTGCCATGCCCAGCATGCACGTAGCGATGGGCGTGCTGATGGCGCTCCTCGGATTTCGAATTCGGCCATGGGTTGGCTGGTGCTATACGATCTTCGCCGTCCTCATCCTGCTCGGCTCGGTTCACCTCGCCTGGCACTATGCGATCGACGGCTACGTGGCCGCGGCAGGAACACTGCTCATCTGGCGGGCCTGCGGAAGGTTCTCGCGCTGGTGGAGAACTGCCGTCTGCGAGCCGGGCCTGGCCAACTAGCTGGCTCTTGGCCTCCCCGACCGTGCGCCCGCAAACTTCCCCCGTCGACGGCCGGGCCCTGTACGAAGCAGCTCCGTTCGTTGGTCTGGTCGCCGTCTACGTGGCGGTCGGCGTGCTGATACTTGGCCGAATAGACAGACCGCCCTCCCTGTCGCTTGCCACCACCTACGGCTGGCCGGCGCTTCTCGCCGGGATCTATCTCCTGGTGACATTCGTCGGCGCCATCGGGATCCATGTGTTTGCGGGCCGGCGCCGACCCTCAGATCCGGAGACGTGGCGCTTCGTATATGGCCGCTGGCTTGGCAGCGATCGGCTCGTCGGGATGCTCGTGGTGCTGGCGACATTCCCGGCTTTGCTCGACGTGATGTACGGATTTCGCCTGGCGTTGACGGCGTTTCAACCCTTCTACCTCGATCCGGTTCTGGCGCGGACCGATGCGTTTCTTCACGGCGGCAGCGCTCCGTGGGAGCTGCTGCAGCCACTGGTAGGCCATCCGGGCATCACGAGATTCATCGACACCGTTTACGTGTACGGATGGTTCGCGGTCCTCTGGCTCGGTGTGATCTGGCAGACGATTCACGGACGCGAACCGGTCCGGTCGCAGTTTCTCATGACGTTTGCGCTGGCGTGGATCGTTCTGGGTACCGCCGTGGCGATCCTGACGTCGTCTGCGGGTCCCGCGTTCTTCGCGAGGGTCACGGGCCTGGAGGATCCGTTCGCGGGACTGATGGCATACCTTGCGGCCGTGGACCAGCAGGCTCCACTCAGGGCCGTCGCGAACCAGGAGCGTCTCTGGACCAGCTACACGGAGTGGGGCGGCATGACGGCCATGCCCAGCATGCACCTGTCGATCGTGACGGCAGTCGTACTTGCCGGCATTCAAACGTATCGGTGGCTGTCGTGGGTGCTGATTCCGTTCGGATTCGTCATTCTGATCGGATCTGTCCATCTTGGCTGGCACTACGCCATCGACAGCTACGTCGGCATTCTGGCGACCGTGTGGATCTGGTGGGCCAGCGGTCACTTCGTTCGGTGGTGGCAGCAGCGGAAGAGCTTCGCGGAGGTACCGGATGAAGCGTAACGACGTTTCGGGAGCGCCGGCCCGCTGGCTGGTGCCGTCACTCGGCTCGATTCTGGCGCTCGTGGCGATGCTCAACGCTCTGCTGTTTCGTAGCCGGGAATTCTTCGCCTGGGACGGAGATGTCGGTCGACACCTTCGCGTCGGGCGGACGATCCTCGACACCGGCGTAATCCCGCGTGTAGATCTGTTTTCGCACACGCGAGGCGGCACACCGTTCGTGCCGTACGAGTGGCTGTCCGAGGTCGTGACAGCCGCCGTTCACCTCGCCGGTGGCTTGCCAGGCGTCGCGGTGCTGTCAGCTCTGCTGTACGCCACCGCCGTACTCGGCGTGTACCGCGCGGGCGATGCGCTAGGTGCCAGGAGGATGATTGCTTTCTCAGTCGCCACTCTGGCCCTGGTGCTTCAGTCCGTCCACCTGCTGCCAAGGCCACATCTGTTCACCACCGCGCTTGCCGCGATCTTCGTCGTTGTCCTGATTCGTTTCGCGCGAACCGGCCGGCCCTGGCTGCTGGCGCCCCTCCCTCCCCTGATGCTGGTCTGGGCGAATTCACACGGCGGCTTTCTCATCGGGTTCATTCTGCTCCTGGCCTTCATTGCTGGAGCCCTGTTCCGCTCCAGCGAGTTCTGCAAGCCACACCGGGCCTTGCGTCCCCTCACCCTGGTCCTCGCCCTGTGCAGCGTGCTGAGCCTCGTCAACCCGGCCGGCCCGGAGCTCTGGACCCATACGACCGGCTACCTGGGAATCGACTTCCTGGTCGATGCGACGCAGGAGTACGGATCGGTGGATTTCCACGCCGGGTACGGCAAGTTGTTCTTCCTCGTGTTGTTCGCGGGACCCGTCCTTTGGATGACGGGGCGTGTACGGGTCTCCATTCTGGCGGCCGGGCTCTATTTGTTCTTCGCGGCGACCGCGCTGCACTCGGCCCGCAACATTCCACTGTTCACCGTCTGCAGTTTGCCGTGGCTCGCTATCTGGATTGACCAGGCGCTGCAGCGGGGAGGCACACGCGGCAAGCTGCTGGCCCGGCTCGACAGGTGGGAGCGGGCCGATCGGCAACTCAAACCCGGCGCAGCGGCCGTCGCATTTGTGTACGTGATCTGGTTCGCTCTCGTGCCCAATCGTGACGCCTACAGGTTTGATCCAACTGTGTTTCCCGTCGAGGCGATGGAAATCCTGGGCGGCAACTTCGGTTCGGGACACGTTTTCAACCAGCTCACCTGGGGGGGATACCTGCTCTACGCCAGGCCGGACATCCCCGTGTTCATCGACGGGCAGACCGACTTCTACGGTGAGGAGCTGTCGCGGGACTATCTGGCGGCTGTCAAAGGGCACGCCGGTTGGAACGATGTTCTGGTCCGCTATGACATCGAATGGACCCTGCTCGAGAGGGCGGAGCCCCTGAACCAGTTGCTGGATCTGGACCCGGGATGGGACCGTGTTTACGCCGACGGGGTGGCAAGCGCGTACCGCCGGGCGCCGGCGAATTGAGCCTGCACCACGCCGGACGAGCGGTGCTGTCCGCCCTGCGGGCGGCGGTGCTGACCGATTTACCGTTCTACATTCTCATCGCCATGTATGTGGCGGCCGCGTTCGGGCTCCAGGCGCTAGTCGGCGTCCCCGGCGAAGTGGACATCCCCATGTCCTGGCGATGGCTGTTGACGATGTCGTTCTGGTACGCCGGTCTCGCCGCAATCGTGGCTGGCTTCCGGGCGGCGAGAGATCCAGACCGCAGGATTCTGGACGTCGGGGACTGGATCAGGATCGGGAGAGAGCGAACGCCGCCGGCCCGAATCCTCAGTTTCCTCCTTCTCGGCGGTCTGCTGCCGATCTGGTTCCATGTATTCGTGCGTTTCAAGGTCGCGATACCGGAGGTAAAGCCGTTTTCTCTCGACGTCCTGTTCATGCACATCGATCGAATCGTGCATTTCGGCGTTCACCCGTGGATCGCACTCCAGCCGTTGCTCGGTGATCCCGTCGTGACACAGTTCATCGACCTGGTCTACTACGTGTGGTTTCCCGCAGTGTGGATCACGTTCATCTGGCAGGCTCTTCATGGGTCTCACGACCGACTTCGATCTCAGTATCTGCTCTCGTTCGGCCTGTGCTGGGTCCTCCTGGGAACTGTGGCAGCTACCCTGCTCTCCTCGGCCGGTCCTATATTCTTCGCGGAAGTCACTCAGGCGACCGATCCGTATGAGCCTCTGATGGCCTACCTGCGATCCGTGAATGCGGAGACGCCTCTGGGGACGTTCCGTGTGCGCGAGATGCTGTGGAATGCCTATGTCGGGCTTCCCTCGGACGGTGCCGGGATATCCGCCATGCCCAGCCTGCACATCTCGATGGTGGTTCTGATGATGCTGCTCGGATTTCAAGTGCGCCGGACGCTGGGGATCGCGTTCTCCGTCTTCGCCGTTCTCATCTTCGTCGGCTCCATACACCTGGCGTGGCACTATGCCATCGACGCATATGTGTCTGTTGCCGGTACGATCCTGATTTGGAAGCTGAGCGGATCGATCGTGCGCCGATGGCATGACACTCGCCCCGGGGAGCTCGGAACCGTTGGCGCCCGGCCGGATAGCAGATGAGACGTCAGACGGGACTTGTGCCAAACGGATGACCACAAATGACGCTTCGCAGCCGATGCCGGACCAGTTTGCTTTTGACGGCCGCGCAACTCCTCGTGGCCGCTGCCCCGGCTTCGGCACAGACTTCGGCAAGCGCCTCGGCTACGATTCCCGCGATCGCCCGCCTGCATTACGACGGCGGCGGTGATTGGTACGCGAATCCGTCGAGCTTGCCGAATCTTCTCCGAGAGATCAGTGAGCGAACCCACCTCCGCATCTCACTGCGGCCCGGCGAGGTGAAGCTCACCGACCCCGATCTTGGCGACTATCCTTATCTGTACGTGACCGGGCATGGAAACATCAGTCTTTCGGATGAGGAGCTGTTTCGATTGCGCGAGTACCTGACGGCAGGTGGCTTCGTGCATGTCGACGACAACTACGGGCTGGACGAGTCGTTCCGCCGCGAGATCCGCCGTTTGTTCGAGGACCGCGAGCTCGTGGAAGTGCCGGGTGACCACGCGATCTACAACATCATGTACGAGCTGCCGGACGGTCTGCCGAAGATCCATGAGCACGATGGGAAGCCGGCGCAGGGTTTCGGGATCTTCGTGGACGGCCGGCTTGCCTTGTACTACAGCTATGAGAGCGACCTGGGGGACGGTTGGGAGGATGCGTCGGTACATGGGGATCCGGAGGTGACGCGGGAGCTGGCGATTCGCATGGGAGTCAATCTGTTCCTGTACGCACTCGCCTCGACTCCCGCCGGCTAGGCACGGACCACCCCTCCCCTAGGCGGCTCCCACCGCAAACGCTCCATACAGCGCCATCATCGCCAGAATAATCGCGATCGCCACGAAAAGAGGACCGGCAAACAGGCTGCGCAACAGTCGCCCGTCGTACTTCAGGTGCATGAAGAACGCCGCCACGAGACTGAACTTCGCGGCCGAAAGCACCACCAGGATCGGCACGATCACCGGCCGAAGCGCCTCGAGGTAGAACACCATCACCTCGACCGCCGTGACCATCGCCAGTACGGCGGCCACGAGCACGTACGTCTTGTTGCTCGTGTGGGGTTCCGAGTGTCCATGCGATTGGGTCTGGCTCATCGGTGACGCCCCCTACACCAGCAGATAGATGACGGTAAACAACACGATCCACACGACGTCGACGAAGTGCCAGTACAGACCGGCCACCTCCACGATCTCGGCCTTGCCCGGGCCGAGGTTTCCTTTCAGCTCCATGCCCAGCAGGGAGAGGAGCCAGATCACACCGACGGTAACGTGCGCTCCATGTGTCCCCGTAAGCAGGAAAAACGTGGCGCTGAACAGGTTGCGGCTGAGGCCGAGACCCTCGTGCACGAAGTGCGAGAACTCGATGTACTGCCCGCCGAGGAAGATCATGCCGAGGACGGCAGTCGCAGCCAGCCAGATGATCGATCCGCGCCGATTGCCACGCTGCACGGCAGACAGCGCCAGGACCATGGCCAGGCTACTCATCAGGAGAACGAACGTCGTAACCGTGATGAACGGAATATTGAGGAGATCTTCGGGATACGGACCCACCACGCTGCGGCCCCGATACGCGAGGTAACCGGCGATCAGCGAGCCGAACAGCATGCACTCCGAGCCGATAAAGGTCCAGATCAGCACCTTGCGATGCGGTATGCCCGTCGTCGTGTGATGCATTTCCATCACGGCTTCATGCTCCACCGGTCACCTCTCCAGGGGCTGGAACGCCCAGCCGTAGACGGACACCACAACCACGGCAACCCCGACGAACACTACGAGCAAGCTGGAGAGCAGAGCGCCGGTAGCCGCGATGACCGGCCCGAGGGCCAGCAGCATGGGCCAGCCGGACGGACTGGGCATGACCGGCTCGGGCGCCGTCGGATCTTCGGGATCCACTTCCGCTCCGCCTGGCCTCCACAGAGGGTCCCGTCCGCCGACTTCGGGGATCGTACGGAAGTTGTAATGGGGCGGTGGCGAAGGGAGCGACCATTCGAGCGTCGCCGCATTCCACGGATTGCGACCTGCCGGCGACCCCCGCCGGAAGCTGCGAACCAGGTTCCACACAAACACGAGCATCGAGGCGCCCAGAAGGAGAGACCCGGCCGTCGAAACGAGGTTCATCAGGTCGAACCCCAGGCCCGGCAGGTACGTGAAGGTCCGCCTCGGCATGCCGTTCATTCCCAGGAAGTGCATCGGGAAGAACGTGAGATTGAATGAAACAAACATCAACCAGAAGTGCAGTTTTCCGAGGCCTTCATGCAGCAGCCGGCCGGTGACCTTCGGAATCCAGTAGTACATCCCCGCGAACAATGCGAACACCGTTCCGCCAAACAGGACGTAGTGGAAGTGCGCCACGATGAAATAGGTGTCTGTCTGCTGCAGATCGGTCGGAGGCGACGCGTGCATGATCCCACTCAGGCCGCCAATGATGAACATCGCGATGAAGCCGATCGCGAAGTAGAGCGGTGTGTCCATCCTCAGACGCCCACCCCACATGGTGGCGATCCAGTTGAAGATCTTCACGCCGGTCGGGATCGCGATGAGCATCGTACCGGCGCTGAACACGCTGTTGGCGATGGGACCGAGGCCCACGGCGAACATGTGGTGCGCCCAGACTCCGAACCCCAGAAATGCGATGAGCACGCCCGAGTAAATGATGAACGGGTAGCCGAACAGAGTCTTCCGCGAGAACGTCGGAATCACCTCTGAGATCACACCGAATGCGGGCAGAATCAGGATGTAGACCTCGGGATGCCCGAAGATCCAGAACAGGTGCTGCCACAACAGCACGTCCCCGCCCGCCGCCGGGTTGAAGAAGTTCGTGCCAAACGTCCTGTCGAACATCAGCATCACGAGACCGACCGTGATGGCGGGGAACGCCAGGATGAGCAGGAACGACGTGAGCAGAGTCATCCACGTGAACGGGGGCATCCGCATGAAGCGCATGCCGGGGGCCCGCAGGTTGATGATCGTCACGATGAAGTTCAGCGCCGAGGCTATCGAGGAGATCCCGAGAAGCTGCAATCCAAGTACCCAGTAGTCGACTCGGATTCCGGGCGAGTACTGGGTCGAAGTAAGGTTCGCGTATCCAAACCAGCCGGCGTCGGGAGCTCCTCCGAACAGGAAGCTGGAATTGAGGAACAGTCCACCGAACAGGAAGATCCAGAAACTGAACGCGTTCAGCCGCGGAAAGGCGACGTCCCGAGCCCCGATCTGAAGTGGAATCAGGAAGTTGAAGAACGCGGAACTCAGCGGCATGACGGCGAGAAACACCATCGTCGTGCCGTGCATGGTGAACAGCTGGTTGTAGAGATCTGCGCTGATCAGCGTGTTCTCGGGCGACCCGAGTTGCAGTCGGATGAGAAGTGCCTCCAGGCCGCCGACGAAAAAGAAGACGATTGCGGATACGAAGTACATGATGCCGATCCGCTTGTGATCGACGGTCGTCATCCAGCTGCGCACGCCGCCGCCGTAGGTATCGTGGCTCATCTAGGTATCGACTCCTACTGCAGGCTCGAGAGGTACGCCGTCAGCGACCGAATATCCTCGTCGGTCAGGGCCAGCTTCGGCATGAGGGCGCCCGGCTTCACCGCGGCGGGATCGCGCAACCAGCGTTCCATGTTCTCCGGCGTGTTGTCCAGAATGCCAGCCGCGATCTTGCGTCGACTGCCGACGTGCGACAGGTCCGGACCGAGCACGCCCTGGGCCACGGTTCCGTCGATCCGATGACAGGCGATGCAGCCGGTACGCAGAAGCACGTCACCACCCAGGGCAGCAAGCGGATCCTGCCCATCGATCGCAACGGCGGGGACGGACTGTGCCCGTACCCACGCATCGAACTCCGCAGGCTCATCCACGACCACTTCCATCTTCATCAATGCGTGTGACAAACCGCAAAACTCCGCACATTGGCCGATGAACGTCCCGACGGAATCCGCGG
>JAOTWC010000337.1 GCA_029863105.1 Gemmatimonadota bacterium
GCTGTCGGCGAAATCGACTTCGGGTGCGCTCGGAAACTCCTCCGGCGCGAGGCCGAACAGCTTGAAGCGGCTCTTCCCGCTCTCGATCCGGATCTCGACACCGTCCGTCTCGATGTGCACGGGCGCAGCCGGAAGTTCCCGCGCGATCTCGGCAAACTTGCGAGCCGGAACCGTCACGGAACCAGGCTCTGCGATCTCGGCTTCTATCGATACGCTGACGGATATATCGAGATCCGTACCACTCAGCGTGAGTCGACCATCCGCCGCTCCGAGCAGGATGTTGGATAATACTGGGAGCGTCGTCTTCGTCGGGATGGTCGCCGAGACGGCACCCAAGCCCGCGTGCAGACTATCCCGTGTGACGGAAAGCTTCATCCGTGTCCCCTATCCTCGTTCAATTCGTCCCGAACCCAGGGGTTTCCCCGGGGAGGGTCCGTTGGTGCATCTCTAATATATCAAAACAGTAGACGTAGTAGGGACCGTGCATACGTTGACAATCCCGTCCAAAACCTGCGTTTGGCCTGCGAACGCATCCGATCTGTCGTGCCCGGTACCGTGGACGCGCCGGGGGAAACTACGGCCGCGATCCACGTCCATCCACTGTGAAGGCTACGGTTCGCCGGCTGTCCTCTCTCGTCCCCACCTGTTTCCGGAATGTCTCCACGCGGCGAACAAGGTCAGCGGCGCCCGAGTTCATCCCGGAGTTTCTGAACCCGATGCCGAAAGTCGGCATTCGCCGCCATGTCTGCCTCGACCTTGTTGACCGAATGAATCACCGTTGAGTGATCTCGACCTCCAAACAGGCCCCCGATCTCCGTGTATGGCAGGTCCAGCTGCGTTTTGATCAGATACATCGCCACCTGACGAGGCACCGTCAGCTGTTTCGTTCGGCGCTTCGAAAGCAGGTTCTCGACCGTGACGCCCCACACATCGGCCGTGCGCCGCCGGATTTCCTCCGCGGTCGGCCCGCGGTCCTCTTCGTCTTCAAGCCGAGGGCCGAGGGCCTCCCGCGCCAGGTCGATCGTCATTTCCCGTTTCGTCAGCGAACTGTAGGCAAGGAGTTTGATCACCGCGCCTTCGAGCTGGCGAACCGATGCCTTCCGGTTGCGCGCAATGAACTCGATTACGTCGTCATCGATGACGAGACTGTCTTCGGCCGCCTTCTTCTGGAGAATCGCGATGCGTGTCTCGAAGTCGGGCGGTTTGATGTCCGTAACAAGCCCCCATTCGAACCTCGAAACCAGACGTTCCTGGAGGCCCGGAATTTCCTGCGGTGGCCGGTCGCTGGTCACAACGATCTGACGGTGTGCATCGTACAGGGAATTGAACGTGTGGAAGAACTCCTCCTGCGTTCCTTCCTTGTTACCCAGGAAATGCACGTCGTCCACCAGCAACACGTCAATCAACCGGTAGCGCTGGCGGAACTCTGACGTTCGCCCACCCTGGATGGCGGCGATCATCTCATTCGTGAACTGCTCAGAGGTCACGTAAGCAACCTGTGTTGCCGGGTCGCGTGCCAGAATCTCATTCCCGACCGCATGCATCAGGTGGGTCTTGCCAAGTCCCGTGTCCCCGTAGATGAACAGCGGGTTGTAGGCTTTCGCGGGACTGTCGGCGACGCCGCGACAGGCGGCGGCGGCCAACTGGCTGTTGTTGCCGATCACGAACCGATCAAACGTGTAGCGACCGTTCAGGCCGACCGCGCGGCCGGAGGAAGCGGCCACCTGTCTCGGCCGGTGGGATTCACCGGCCGTGTGGGATTCACCGGCCGTGTCCGACCACTGATCCGCGTCGACCGACGCAGCGTCATGATCGCCCGTGCCGCTGTTCAATTCCGGAAAATCGACCCGCCCCGAAGAACCCTGGTGCTCGAATCGAAGCAGCATGTCCTGGCCGAGCTCACGGCGCACGAGTTGCCGGAGCAGGTCCCCGTACTTGTCCTCTATCCACTCGACGGCGAAGCGGGTGGGTGCGGCGATGACCAGCGTGTCGTCGCTCAGGGCCACGGGTTCCGTGGATGTGAGCCAGGTTCGGATCGTTTGCTCCGGCAGGACTTCCCGCGCCGCGGTGGTGATCGACGTCCATGCTTCCGTGGCCGTAAGTTCCATGCCGATCCGGCGCTCGCAGTTGTCGTGGGTCCAGGTGGAAGCGGGGAGGGATTCTAGGAGAAGTTTTCCACAGTGTCAACGAATACCCGTGCACGTGCCGGAATCCTTGATCTATCGGGCGATTCAGGTTTGACAGGGGCACGTGACGCGCCTAGTCTAAGAGGCTTTTCCGACTTACGGCAGTGAATGGAGACGAGCAGGCATGCAACCGACATATAGAAACCCGAGCCGCCGAAAGCGCCTGAAGGATCACGGCTTCCGCGCCCGGATGAAGACAAAGGCTGGTCGAGCGGTGCTGGCACGGCGACGCCGTAAAGGGCGCCATTCGCTAACGGTGAGCGATGAGGTTCGCCGGAAGCACCGCGTCTGACGCAGGCCTGCCATCCGTTGCCGTGACCAACCGGTACCGGCTTCCCAAGTCAGCCC
>JAOTWC010000338.1 GCA_029863105.1 Gemmatimonadota bacterium
AGGTGACGCGGATCGAGGAACATCGCGTGCTGCTGCGTTCCGAATCAACGGGGCTTGAGACGTGGATCCCGAACGATCGAGTCGTGGCGATGACCGGATTCCATCCCGACGAACAGCACCTCGCTCGGCTCGGAGTGACGGTCGATTCGGCCACCGGTGTTCCCCGGCACGACCCGGAGACCCTCGAAACGCCGACATCGGGCCTGTTCATCGCTGGCGTGCTGGCCGCTGGCCGAGACGGCAACAGCATCTTCATCGAGAACGGTCGACAGCATGGGGCTCGCATCCTCCGGCACCTGAAACCCGCCGTCGTTGACGGGGTCTAACACCCCGGATAGCTTCGGTTTTTGGCTTCGACCCTTCCGCGTCGGACACGGACCACCCCATGAGCGACACGAAAGCAGCGACCCGCCCGGACGCCATCGAGGCCAGGATTCTGGAGGTGCTCTCCTCGATTCGGCCCGCGATTCGCGCGGACGGTGGCGACATCGAGTTGGTCGCGTACGATGAACAGACGGGTCGCGTCGATATCCGGATGGTCGGCGCCTGCTACGCCTGCCCGATGTCGATGCTCACCCTCAAGGCGGGTATCGAGCAGCGTCTGCGGATGATTGTTCCTGAAGTGCAGACGGTCGAGTCGGTCTGACCGCATTTCCCTTCCATCACAGGCCGGTCCGTTTCCGGCTCAGTCCGAAACCAGAACGATGACCGATTCCAAACAGCGCCTTCTATCCGCCCTCAGCCGAATTCGCTCCACGCCGGGCGGGCCAGACGTCGTCAGTGCGGGCCTCGTTCAGGACGCGCGGATCGACGGCGGCACCGCTTACGTGGCGCTGGCGCCCGGCCCGGAGGTCCCTGCGGCGGTGATCGAGTCGATCCGCCTGGTCGCGTCAGGTGTGACGGGCGTCGAGGACGTTCGTTTCGCTCTCGCCGATTCGGGGCTCGTGTCCGTCGGTGAAGGCCAAGCCGCGCCCGCTCCGCGCCGGCCGAAAGCGGGCCGCCGGCCGTTGCCGGTGATCGAGCCGGCGGTGCGCGAGGTCGCTCCCCCACCCCGCTCGAAAGGACAGGTGAGCCGGGAGGAGGCGTCACGACATCCCAAAGACGCCGAGCCGCTCGCCGGGGTGAGCCACGTGATCGCAGTCAGTTCGGGGAAGGGCGGTGTGGGCAAGTCGACGATTGCCACGAATCTCGCGGCGGCGTGGGCCGCCGCGGGACGCAAGGTGGGCCTGCTCGACGCCGATATCTACGGACCCGATATCCCCACCATGTTCGGCGCGTACGAGAAGCCGCATATGCGGGACGACCAGGTGATTCCGGTGGAGGCGCACGGAGTGAAGCTGATGAGTCTCGGCTTCCTGGTGGGTGAGGAGACGCCCGCTGTATGGCGGGGACCGATTGTCATGGGAATCGTGCGGCAGTTTCTGCACCAGGTGGACTGGGGAGAGCTCGACTATCTGATCGTGGATCTCCCGCCCGGCACGGGAGACGCGCAGCTGTCGCTCGTGCAGCTCGTCAAAGTGACCGGCGCAGTGATGGTTGCCACACCCCAGGATGTAGCCGTCACCGGTGCGCTCAAGGGAATCAGGATGTTCGAGAGTGTCGAAGTCCCGGTCATCGGAATCGTCGAAAACATGCGAGGCTTCGCGTGCCCCGAATGCGACGTCGTGCACGACATCTTCGGTTCCGGCGGCGCGGAGACACTGGCCGCTTCGCTGGGCATTCCGTTTCTCGGGTCTGTCCCGCTCGGGATGGCGGTGCGCGAGGAGGGGGATCGTGGCGAGCCCACTGTGATCGGACGCGCGGATTCTGCCGAGGGCCGGGCATTGAAAGTAATCGCCGAAGAAGTGGAACGCCGGGTCGTCTCGCTGACCGGCCGGCCCGCCGTCACCTGACGACAGGCCCCCGGATCGATCCGACCCGGGGATCGATCCACACCGCCGTGCGGCGGCTCGCCATTCCGGCCGTAGCGGCCACTCTGCTCCAGGGCCTGTTCAATATCGTCGACATGTTCTGGGTCGGCCGCGGACTGGGTCCCGCGGCACTCGCCGGCGTCGGGACGGCAAGCTTCGTCGTTTGGGCCATTCTGTCGCTGGCCGAAATGCCGTCCGTCGGCGTCACGGCCGTGGCCAGCCGCCGTTGGGGTGAGCAGAACGAGCACCGGGCTCGCGAGGCGGGCTACCAGGCGTTCGGGCTGGCCGTCATCGTGGCAGCCATCGTCGGACTGGGCGGCCTGCTGTCCCTCGAATCCCTGTTTCTGGTGATGGACACGCCCGCCGAAGTCACAGACCAGGGAGTGGACTACCTGGTCGTGTACCTCGTCGGCTGTCCCGTCGTATTCGCCTATTTCGCGATGGATGCCACGTTTCGCGCCGCCGGAGATACGCGCACGCCTCTCCGGATTCTGTTGATCGCTCTCCTGGCGAACGCGCTTCTCGATCCAGTTCTGATTCTCGGCCTCGGACCGTTTCCGCGTCTCGGTACGGCCGGGGCCGCGCTCGCTACGATCCTGACGCGTACGGGATCCACGGTA
>JAOTWC010000339.1 GCA_029863105.1 Gemmatimonadota bacterium
GGAGGCGATTCAGCGACTGTTCGCCACCGGTGAATTTGGCGACATCGATGTCCGGGTCACTCCGGACACTCCGGCGGTGTTCTTCATCCGCGTCGAGGAGCGTCCCCTCGTCGGCCGGTATCGATTCGAGGGTCTTGAGCATGCCAACGCCGGGACGATCCGGGATTCTGCGGGTCTCGTCGCCGGTACCGCGCTGGATCCGTCTCGGATCGCACGGGCACGCGCACTCGTGAGATCGCGTCTCGCCGATGCCGGCTTTCCGCAGGCCGAGGTGGACACGGCGTCCGGTCCGGACCCATCGGGCCTCGACCAGATCGAGTTCGTGTTTCGAGTCGACGAGGGACCACGTCTCGCGCTGGCGAGGGTCGATTTCGTCGGTAACGAAGCGCTCCGGACGTCGGAGCTGCGGAGCACCATGTCCACGGTCGAGGAAGGCTTCTTCTGGTTCCGTCCGGGGGAACTGCATGAGGACGAATACCGGACCGACCTCGCGGAGCGGCTGCCTGCGTACTACGGCAGCAAGGGGTACATCGATCTCGAAGTGCTGGGCGACACGATCGTCGTAGATACGTCGACCGGCAAGGGACGCATCGAGATTCGGGTCCGCGAGGGTGAGCAGTACCGGCTCAAAAGCCTGAGAATAGATGGAAACCGGCGTTTCCCGACCGCCCAGTTACGTGCCTTTTTCGGGCCGGGTCGCGACGGCACGATCGATGAGTCCGGCCGGGCGACGGGAGATCTGAAGCCGTTCGATCAGGCCGCCTTCGAGAAAGCTACGGCAGACATCAGCGATCTGTATCGCGATGCAGGGTACTTGCGTTCGCAGATCATTCCGGACGTGCAGAGAAATCCGGCCGACAGCATTCATCCGTTCCGCACGGTCGACGTAAGCTGGTTCATACGCGAGGGGCCTCCCGCCTACATCCGGACGGTCCAGATCGTCGGCAACGACTTCACGTACGACAAGGTGATTCGGAAGGTTCTCCTCACGCTCCCGGGTGACATCTACTCGCAGCAACTCCTGATCTCCAGCATCCGGAACATCCAGTCCCTCGGATTCTTCGAATCATTGCCTCCTGATCAGGCGATCGAGATCAACCCGCGCGACGACGGGGATATCGACATCGTCTACCGGGTCAAGGAGCGTCAGACCGGAAACATCAACTTCGGTCTGAGTGCGGCCGGTGTGACCGGCCTGGCCGGATTTATCGGTTATGATCAACCCAACCTGTTCGGGCAGGCGAAGAACGCGCATTTCCGGTGGTTGTTCGGCCGCAATTCGCAGGACATCGAGATCAGCTATACGGATCCGGAGTTCTTTGCATCGCGGAACAGCCTGTCTGTCGGCCTGCAGAGTTCGCGGGACCGGTTCCAGACATTCAATCTGGGAGATCGTCGGCAGACGGGCGGATTCGCGGAGGTCGGGTTTCCGATCTTCGACCTCCGGTCCACACGCTTCTTCGTCGGATACTCGCTGTTCAGCGATGAAGTGAGCGACCTCGAGTCCTTCGGGATTCAGCCGGGCCAGGCAACCACGATCACACAGGGCACCCGAAGCACCGTGAGCTTCAGGCTCGTGCGCGACAACCGGGGCGGCGGGATCTTCCCGACCTCCGGCAATCGCAACTCCATTTCCGCCCGCTTCACGGGTGGATTCCTCGGCGGGGACGGCGACTACGGGAAGTTCGACTTCAACAGCGAGTGGTTTGCACCCATCGGACAGATTGGCGGCGGACCCACCAGTGTCCCGATCGAGCTTGTTTTGGGGCTGTCGTTCCGGGCCGGCCTCGTGATGGGCGACAACCCGTTCTTCGTGGAGCGGTTCTTCGGCGGAGGGACCCAGGTTGGGCAGCAGGTGCGAGGCTATGATGAAGCCACGATCACTCCGAACGGGCATATCCCCCGAAGTGCGCCGGTCGGGAGTATCGACCGCGTGGGAGAAGCGTTCTTCACCACGACGGCCCAGTTCGGCATCAAGCTGACGGACAACATCTTCGCCAGTTCGTTTATCGACGGCGGGAACATCTGGAAGGACGCGGGACAGTTCAATCCGACGGATCTTCTCATCGGAGCCGGGGTTGGAGTCAGCCTCGTGACACCGTTCGGCCCGATCGGTGTAGATTACGCGTACGGTTTCGACCGCCGCGACGTGCTGGGGCGGCCGGATCCCGGTTGGCAGTTGCACTTCCGCTTCGGGCGGGTATTCTGAGCGTCGCCAACACCTTGGGCGAACAGCGGCGTAGTGACAGATAAACGGAACCTCAGAGGAGTTCATGCGCATGTTGTATCTCCGACACATCGGCAGGGCCGCGGCGGTCCTCCTGCTCTCGGTATCCCCGGTTCTGGGACAGGACGGCCCTCCGGTGGGCACGACCTTCGTGTATCTCAACTCGGCGGACATCATTCAGTCGACGCCCGGATCTTCAGAAGCTCAGCGGACGTTCGAGCGGGAGATCGCGGATATGCGGACGGAACTGCAGACCCAGGCATCGGCGGTAGATTCCCTTCTGCGTGACTATCAGAGGCAG
>JAOTWC010000340.1 GCA_029863105.1 Gemmatimonadota bacterium
GGAAGACGAAGAGGATGATTGGGATCTCGACGGCGACGATGATCTCGACGAGATCGAAGAATTGGGCGATTTGGGCTGGGAAGATTCAGACGACGACGAGGGCGACGACGACGAATGGTAGGCTGATCCGGCAGGCGCCGGTCAGCGCACCCGGACAGGCGTCACGGCGGGAAGGCTCCGCGTACCGGTCGTGCGATCTCGGATCTGAATCGCAAGGTCGTATACGCCCGGTTCCGTATCCGAGAGTTCCAGTCGCAGGGTGTGCGACCCGACGCCCGAGTTGGGCATCCGACTGCTGAACTCGAGGCGGAACGGAACGGAGGCCGCGTCGAGCCTGAAGATCTCGGCCGGCCTCCTGTTCCGTGCGAGGCGTACCTCCACGTTGTAGTCGCCGGAACGCCGTATGCCGTACACCTCGAAATAGGCGTGGATGCTCCCGTCCTCGTTCGTCACGTGGTCGGGCGATACTCGCAGGAACGTCGTGCCGTCGCGAGTCCACGTGCCGCCCTCCGACTGGGCGAGCGCGACGTCGCTCACCATGGGCAGCGGCAACACGGTCGGGACGATGACCGTGTCCTGCACCCAGGCGCCGAATCCGGCCTGCAGTGGATCGTACACGGCGAGCGTGATCGGCAACCGTCCTTCGACGGCCGCGAACGTGGCGCGCAGCGGTATGCCGGCCTCCGGATCGAGTTCCCGACCGACGACCACCCGGTTCCACATGCTGTCGAGCCGCACCCCGGTCGGATGGCGCGTCGCCAGCCAGCCGCGTGCCGTGTAGGCCCAGCTGTCGAACTGGTTCGCGGGCTCCAGCTGACCGGCCGGCAGCGCGGCGAGAATCCACACCTGCCAGCTGCGATCGACCGGATTCAGGAAGCGCAGCGGCTCCCAGAGCATGTCGGCTCCCCTGACGGCCGGCACGTCCGGGATCTCGACGAGCGCTTCGTCAGCCAGGCGGCGCATCTCCGCCTTCGTCGCCGGGCCCGTATAGTGCCGACGTTCCGCCAGGTCGAGGCCGGCGTCGAAGTCGTCAGCCGACCCGACGCTCCTGAACTGTGCCGGGCTCCGGGTGAGATAGGCGATGATCGATTTGGGCAGATCGGCGTTCTTCACGTATCGCTGAAAATACGGATCGCCGGGGTGGGCCCTGGGACCCAGCGATTCCTGGAGGCGGTAGTCTCCATCCGCGGAGGTCAGGCCTGTCACGCGGTTCAGCGTCGAGAAGTAGTAGAGTTTGTACCCTCCCGGGCGGTCGTACACCCAGCACGTGGCAATGAGATCCGTTTCGAGCGGGTCTTCATCGAACGTGCCCACCCGACCGCAGGCTTCGGCGACGTCCGGGGGACCCATGCGGAGGTAGACGAGCCCTCGATCGTCCATCCACTCGCCGTCACGGCGACCGTGGTAATGCGTCATCGTGTGGTAGAACCGAGGACGGGCGAGATAGAACGTCTTCCTCGTGTCGACGAGACGCTGATAATGGACCGCGAGGCGTTCGTTCGGCGTGATCGCCATTCGGAACGCGCGCTCCGCGAGCAGCTCACGAATCCACGCGCACGCGTCGCCGTTCGGGACGCCGGGCCAGGCGGAATGCTCGTCGGGCGTGGCAAGTACGCCGAGATCTGTCCAGAACTCCGTCCGCAGATCTTCCGCCTCGGCCGGCGGCAGGTCGGCAAGCGAGAGGCAGGCGGTTTCCCAGTCCAGCGGAGCCCGCCGTGTCGCATCGTAGTCATCGCCCAGTTCGAACAGGACACGCGCTCGCTCGTAGCGGGCGAGGGCGCGGAGCGGTCCGTCGTCGTTCGGCAGGGCACCCAGCAAGCCGAGGGCCTGGGCGGCGTCGCCTGCGCGTCGCCACAGGCGCGTGCCCACGATTCTGTCGTAGGCCTCGCGCAGGCCGCCCTCTGCCCGCCAGCGGCCGAGCAGGTCTGCGACTTCCCCGGGCTCGGGTGGGCTGCGGAACGGCGTGAGTGCGGCCTGGATGTACTCGGGGATGTCCGGGGCACCCGCGTCCACCGGCCGCGCTGCCCCGAGGGACAGGGACGCACACGCCAACGCCAGAGGAAGACGTCCTGAACCGTGTCTCATGATGTTATGATAACACCGGGAAGTGTTTGAGGGTTCGGGCCGCGTGGCTCCGTCCGTTGAACCGAAGTGTCAGAAGGAGACCAGATCGATGCATGCGAGACAGGCGCTGAAAAGCCAGTATTCCCTGTTTTATCGCACCGTTGCGATGAACACCGAGGGGATGACCCACGATGACTCGATGATCCAGCCAGTACCGGCCGGCAACTGCGCCAACTGGATCCTCGGGCATCTGATCGGCGCCCAGAACATGATCATGGAGGCGATCGGTGAGGCTCCCGTGTGGGACAGCGAAACACTGGCGAATGCCGGCGGGGCTCCGATCACCGATTCCTCCGGGGCGATCGACTGGGACACGGCGCGGGCGAAGCTGCTGGCATCGCAGAACCGCTGCCTGGCCGCGATCGAGAACCTCACCGACGAGCA
>JAOTWC010000028.1 GCA_029863105.1 Gemmatimonadota bacterium
ACAGCCCGCAACGCCGCGAGGGAAAGTGTGCGGCGGCGATCCAGGGTCGCCCGGAATTCCCCGACGATCGACTCACGCTGCGGCGAGCTCAACAGAGCGGCCGAAGCGTACTGTGAGGGACTGGCTGCTCCCGACGTCGTCTGGCTCTGAAGAGCGCAGGCCTTGGTGATCAACTCGGATGGGCCGATGCCCCAGCCGATCCGCCATCCCGGCATCGAGAACGCCTTCGACATGCCGTCCAGCGCGACGATGCGGGTCGGTCGGTCCGCGATATCCAGCACCGACGTAGCCGATCCGGATCCGTAGTGCAGGCGCCGGTAGATTTCGTCGGACAGAACCCAGATCCCGTGTTCGCCAGCCCACGCGAGCACCCCCTCCAGGTCCTCGCGCGCCATGACGGCTCCCGACGGATTGGACGGTGAATTCAACAGCAGGCCCTTCGTTCGCCTGGTTCGGTGTGCCTCCAGCGCCTCGGCCGTTACGCGAAAACCGTCTGACCAATCCAGGGGAACGGGGACCGGGGTCGCACGCGTCAGGTGGATGATTGTCGTGTAGGACGGCCAGTAGGGCGCCGGCACGAGCACCTGATCGCCCGAACCGAACAGGCAATAGGCTAGATTGAACAGCGCCTGCTTCACACCTGCGCTGACCATGAGGTTCTGGGGATCCGCACCGGCGGCGCACGTGGTCTCGTTCAGGTAGGTCGCCGCAGCCTCCCGGAGCTCTCGCAGGCCAGGGGTCGGCGGATACCCGGTCTTCCCCTCCGCTACCGATCTTGCCGCGGCAGCCGCCGCGACGCCTGGAGTAGGGAAGGAGGGCTCGCCAGCCGACAGGTCGATCACGGAGCGGCCTTCGGCCTGCATGGCCTTCGCACGCGCGGTTATCGCCAGTGTGGCCGAGGGTTCCAATCGAGCGACGTTGTCTGAGAAATCCACAGTGAAGGGCGCCTTGCTGCGATTGTAGGAGGTTCGGCTGCGCCGTAGCTTGCTGACGCAGCGCGGATGCGGTGACGCGTCCGGATCGTACCGAACAAGGCTCTGGAGAGTCAAGCGGTAGTCCGCAGAAGTGGAGTGCAATGATCACGGAAACTCTGACCGACCTCGCACCCATCCGTGTAATCGAGGAGGCCCGCCAGTTCTTTACCGACGAGGGAGCGTTTCACTCGGCGACGGTCGTCGACGAGAGTGAGACGCATCTCACGCTGGGCATGTTTCGCAGCAGACTGGCGATTTCGGCGTTTCCGGACACCGAAAAAACGGGGCGCACACGGGTTCGGGTCAGCACACTTCGTCGCAATGATGCGGTGGGGAAGTTCATGGCGTTTATCGGCTCCGGTGGCACGGAAGGAGCGGCAGGGCGCGGATGACGGAATCGGGTCAGAATCGGATGCACGTGCGGGTACAGCTGTTCGGCAGCTACCGCGAGGTCGCTCCCGGCGACTACCTCGAGTTGGACGTGCCGGTCGGAGCGACGGTAGGTGATCTCGTCGACCAGCTCCGGGACCTGGTTCCCGGACGATTGCCCCGGCGACCAGTCGTCGCCGTGAACCGTCGACACGCGCCGGACGGGCAGGTTCTCGAGGCATCCGATGAACTGGCCATGATTCCTGCCGTGGCCGGAGGATGACCCCGTTGGGAGGACGAGTGGAACTCACCAGCGAGCCAATCTCAGCGGCCGCCGTGTGTGATCGTACCGATTCGGGTGCGGGCGCTGTCGTCACGTTTGAAGGACGTGTGCGCGATCGCAACGGCGGGAAGACTGTCGTCGGGTTGCACTACGATTCCTACCCGGAGATGGCCGACGAAGTGCTGCGGGACATCCAGCGGCGCACGCTGGAAACGTTTGCCGTGTCCTCGGTATCGATTGTGCATCGGGCAGGATCTCTGTCGGTGGGCGATGTGGCGGTCGTCGTTTCGGTGGTGGCTCCGCACAGGGCCGCCGCGTTCGATGCGGCCCGCTTCGCGCTCGAGGCCGTAAAAGCGGAACTCCCCGTCTGGAAGCGGGAAGAGTACGAAGATGGGTCACGCACGTGGTTGGAGGGGGAACCGGGAGCGAAGGGATCCGCGGGATGAAGGATCAATTCGGCCGGGGGATCGACTACCTCAGAATCTCCGTCACGGACAAGTGCAACCTGCGGTGCACGTATTGCATGCCAGTCGAAGGTCTGCCGTGGATTCCACGGGCAGAACTGCTCTCGTATGAGGAAGTGGCCGAAGTGGTTCGGCAGATGGCAGCCCTCGGTTTGCGCCGGGTTCGCCTGACCGGAGGCGAACCGCTCGTGAGGCGAGACCTGCCGGATCTGGTGCGTCAGCTTCGCGAAGTCGAGGGGATCGAAGAAATATCGCTGTCGACCAATGCGATTCTGCTCGACGGGGTGGCGGACGAGCTTCGCGACGCCGGGGTGGACCGGCTGAACATCAGCCTGGACACGCTTCGCCGTGAGCGGTTCGCTGAGCTCGCCCGTCGGCCGGAACGGAGCTTCGACGCGACGATGGCGGGGATTGCTGCGGCAGAGCGTGTCGGCTTCCATCCGCTGAAGATCAACGTGGTCGTGATGCGAGGCGTCAACGATGACGAGCTGGCGGATTTCGCCGCCCGAACGCGCGACCGGCCATGGCACGTCCGGTTCATCGAACTCATGCCGACGGAGGGCAACCTGTTCCTCTCCGACCGGTACGTCAGCGCCGACGAACTCATCGGCCGTCTCCGGGCGCTTACCGCGCTCGTCCCGGTCCAGGGCCCGCGCGGAAACGGTCCGGCGACCTATTTCGAGATCCCCGGCGCGCAGGGGACCGTGGGCGTGATAACGCCGCTCTCGCACAACTATTGCAGTAAATGCAACCGGATGCGGCTCACGGCCGACGGCCGGTTGCGGACGTGCCTGTTCGGAACGCATGAGGTGGACCTGAAGCGTCCGCTGAGAGAGACCGGTGATGTGGGTGCCGCGGTGCGGGAGGCACTGGCCGGAAAACCGGAGCGGCACTTCCTCCGTATTGGAACTGCAGGCGGCAGTGGAGGGTTATCGGCCTTGAGTCAGGTTGGCGGCTGAGCCGGATGTGAACCAGCGACGAATGGAACCAGTGTGACCTACGAAGATAGATTGCAGTATCAGGAGGGACGCGAAAAGCTCGCAGAGCTGCGCGCCAATCTCGATTCCGGCGATTCGGATGGTGTGATCACGAGGGCCGAGGCGCTCGTGATCCTAGATTTGCTCGACGCGTTCGTCGAACGGGTCAGTCCCGAGCGCTGGGACCGGGCTCTCGAAGCGATCGTCCACGAGACCTCACTGCGGGTCGAACGCCACAACTGATTCCCCCTGACGCCCCGGGTTGCATCGTCCGACGCACCCGGTAGCTTTCCCTTAGCCCGTCCGTCGGGCGCTCTCCAGATGTATACCATTCCTGTGCGAAGGTGGAGATCCGTGAACAAGATAACGGTGGTCGGAGCGGGCCACGTCGGCGCTACCACGGCCCAAAGAATAGCGGAACGGGAACTCGCGAACCGGGTCGTCCTCGTGGACATCCTGGAGGGAGTCCCCCAGGGAAAAGCTCTGGATCAATGGGAGTCGGCACCTGTCGAGGGGTTCGACACGGTCGTGACGGGAGCCCAGGACTACGAATCCACGACCGGGTCCGGCATTTACGTCGTCACGGCCGGACTGGCTCGAAAACCAGGAATGAGCCGCGACGATCTGGTCCTGAAGAACGCGAAGATCATCGAAAGCGTCGCCCGTGAGATCGCGATCCATAGCCCGGATGCGATCATCGTCATGGTGACGAATCCGCTGGACGTGATGGCCTGGGTTGCGATGCAAACGACCGGATTCCCCCGGGAACGTGTGATCGGCATGGCCGGCGTGCTGGATACGGCTCGATTCCGGAGTTTCATCGCGCTCGAGCTCGGAGTTAGCGTGGAAGACGTCCAGGCGCTCGTCCTGGGGGGGCACGGAGACAGTATGGTTCCGCTGGTAAGTACGGTTTCTGTCGGTGGCATCCCGCTGACGCAGATGCTGGCGGCTGATCGGATCGAGGAGCTCGTCGAGCGGACCCGGAAGGGTGGGGGGGAGATCGTCAAACTGCTGGGGACCGGCAGCGCCTTTTATGCGCCATCTGCCGCCGCCGTGCAGATGGTCGAGTCGATCGTACGCGACAAAAAGCGCATCCTCCCCGCAGCAGCGTGGCTTGAGGGCGAGTTCGGCCTGGAAGGCATGTTCCTGGGCGTGCCGTGCAAGCTCGGCCGGTCGGGCCTTGAAGGGATTATCGAGGTCGATCTGACGGACGCGGAGCAGGCCGCGCTCGAAGCTTCCGCGAGCGAAGTTCGAAAGACTATGGAGGTCCTCGGGGGCTAGTTGTCCTACCTCTCGTTTCTGGGGGAGTGGTACAATCTCCCGTTCGTCGGTGTCGCCCTGGCGGGCGTCGTGATCGGCGTGCGGAGTACACGACGTCCGCGTCCCGACATACGTGCCGGTGCCGCCTTCCTCACCGGGATTGCCGGTCTGACGATCAATGGGGCGATCCATGATCTGTCTGTTGGATCGCCGGCCGAGCGTTTTCCGCTTGTGATTCTGTCTGCGGTGACGCTCGGGGTCGGGCTGACGTTGGGGGGCTCCCTCATCCTGCGCCGCCTGTTCCCGAGGGTGACCGGAGTGACGTGGAACGAGCCCGGACTCGAGGGTTCCATAGCACAAATCGTCACGGCTACGGCAGGCCCGGATTCGCCGGCGGGCCGGGCGCGCGTGCGTGATGATGACGGGGTAGTCCACGTCGTCCGGATCCACGCCCCGGGCGCGTCGCTGAGGTTCGGCCGGCAGGTGCGGCTCGGACCGTTCGACGCCAGCCGGAGCTCCTATCCCGTTGAGCCCGTGTGACCTTAGCCGACATCGCCTCGTCTTTCCTCCGACAGCAGGGGGTATCTGGATTCAAGGAGGCGTTCATGTGGAACCACGCAGGACATTGGAAGAGCGCGCTGCTCGCCGTGCTCGCCACCGGGCTCGTCGCGTGCGGCGAGGACCCGGTCGGACCGGGCAGTGATCCGGCGCCGGCCGACATCGCGATCACCGAGGATCTCGAGCTTCAGGTAGCCGTCGACGACGTCGTCGCGGAAGTCATCATCGAAGACGCTGCGCTGTTCGCGGGCGACAGTCCGTCGAGCGGACCGTGGGCCGAAGCGCGCGAGCTGTTCCGTCAGGCACGTCAGGCATGGCGAAACGGAGATACCGAGCTGGCCGCGGAGCTGGCGATGCAGGGCCGCCTGGTCATTTCGCAGGCAATCCTGGACAAGCATGGGGAAGAGGGACTCGACGCGCTGTTCAAGCGCGTGGAAGACCTGTTGGCCCGGCTCGACGGTGCGTCAGACCAGTATGAGCGACTCGCCGACCTCGCCGAGAGGATGGCAGAACTCCTCGACGAGGCGACGGTTCTTCGCGATGACGGAGATCTGGTCGGAGCCGGCGAGCGTCTGATTCTCGCCCTGGGTATGGCGGACCGGATGCGCCATCGTCACCAGGACGCTCGGCGTCACGCCCACGCCCATGCTGAGGCCGCCGTAAGCGCAGCCACGATCATCTATCAGCGTGTCGTGGAAGAAGTCGGGCCCGAACCCGGTTTCCGAGTCGCCCACGCGCTGGCACATGCCCGGGAGCTGCTTCGGCGGGCGAACGTTGCCCTGGACAACCATGCCTATCGGCGTGCGATCATCCTGTCCCGACGGTCTGTCGGGTGGTCGTTCCTCGCACTGAGACTGTCGCTGCTCTGACGCGATACGTCGTCGGACTTACGTGATCGGTAGCTCGGTCTCCAGGAGGGCCCGGGCTACCGTCACATCCGGCGCAAACGCCAGGTCGATTCGTTTCGGCGGGTGGGCCGGATTCCACGCCGCATCCCATCGGACAAGGACCTCCGGTCTCAAGATGTTCTCGGGATTCGTCCCGACTACCTGACCGATCTCTCCCGTACTCAACTGCACGTAGCTGTCCAACGGAAAGGCCGAAATTTCATTGATCAGCGCCGCCACCATTCCCGGCTCGAAGTACTCACCTTTCATCTCGCTCACCTGCTCGAGCGCCTCGAGTGCGGTGTACGGCGATCGGTACGCGCGCGGGTGCGACAGCGCCTCGAACACGTCGGACAACCCTATGATCTGGGCCAGAGGATCGATGGCCGACGCCAACAGGCCGGTGGGATAACCCTGGCCCTGCATCCGCTCGTGTTCCTGCAGGATGATGGGTGTGAGCCACCGATAGCGCGCATCGACACCGTCCAACAGTTCAGCTCCCAACACAGGGTGCGTGCGCAGCAGCTCCAGTTCCGCCGCATCCAGGCGGCCGGGCTTCTGAAGCAGGCGATCGGGGAGCCTGGCCATGCCAATGTCATGCACGATGCCCGCCATTATGACGCGCACGATGTCCTCGACGCCGGCGGCGAGACCGAGGCCGATTTTGCCCGCGATGATCGCCACGTTCGCCGAGTGACGAGGGAGGTCGAATTCGGCATGCGATTCGAGCGACTGGTTGACGAGTCCATTCTCGCGGAGCAGATGCGAATGAACCCGCTCGGCGATCAACCGAACTTCTCCGAGGTCGGGCGGGATTCCGTTTCCCGCCCGTTCGAGGGCATTCGCCGCGGCGCCTACGATGTCCCCGTACAGCACGGAACAGGCGGCTCCGCCCGGCGGTCGGGCTCTGAGCCGGCCCTGCGTCGGTGATCCCGCGACGAGGCCACGGCAAGCCGCCGTGAGGGCGCTCGACGACGCGGGCAGGGTCATCCAGACGCTGTCGGCCGGAGCGGCCGCCTGGGAGTCGGAAACCACCAGAACCGGGAAGTCGGGCCCGATGCCCAGCATCGAGCGCATCTCATCCAGGCCGCCCGATGGCAGCACTGCTGCTGCAACGACCAGAATCTGGGCCCCGCCCAGACCGCCTTCCGGGTCCTGGATCCGTTCCACCGCGATGTCGGCCTGCTCGAGGAGGTCGGCGATGGAAGCAGCCCCATCGGCCAGTTCGATCACGGCTGCGGACAGCTGATGTTCGGCGGATCGTGGTTGTCCGGTCATCCTGCAATTCCTGTAGAGTGTCGATGATCGGTGGACCAGTGGCTGCCAACCTAGCATGCGCGCAGCCGCGCGGACCAGACGCGCCTGTCGCGGCCGGGGCGTCGATGCCTCATTCTTGGATCATGGAGAGAACCTGGGTCGTAACCGGTTGCGCGCTGGCGGGTCTGGGCGTGGCTGCCGGAGCCTTCGGTGCGCACGCCCTGGAGGGAACGCTTTCACCCGAGTCGCTGGCGGTGTACGAGACGGCTTCCAGATATGCACTGGTGCACGCGGTTGCGCTGTTGTTCGTCGGACTGGCCTCCGCGACGTGGCCGGATCGAAGATGGAATCTGGCGGGCGGGTTGTTCGTGGCCGGCATCATCGTGTTCGCCGGATCGCTCTACCTGCTGGCGCTGACCGGAGTTCGCTGGCTGGGGGCGATCACGCCGATTGGCGGCGCGTGTTTTCTTGCCGGCTGGCTGTCATCCGCTCTGGCGGCGGGCCGCTCGATCACCCGGCCGCGAGAGGCAACACTCAGAGACGGGGCGGCGTGACCCCCGTCTGTCCCTGGTATTTGCCTTTCTTGTCCGCGTAGCTCGTTTCGCACGGTTCGTCGGACTCGAAGAACAGTACCTGGGCGATCCCCTCGTTGGCATAGACACGGGCAGGCAGGGGAGTCGTGTTGCTGATCTCCAGCGTGACGTGTCCCTCCCACTCCGGTTCGAACGGCGTGACGTTCGTGATGATCCCGCATCGGGCGTAGGTGGATTTCCCGACACAAATCGTCAGGACCTGTCGGGGAATCCGGAAGTACTCGATGCTCCGGGCGAGCGCGAACGAGTTCGGGGGCACGATGCAGACGTCTCCCTGATATTCGATGAAGGATCGCTGATCGAAATCCTTCGGGTCGACTATGGGAGACAGCGCGTTGTGAAAGATCCGGAATTCATCCGCAACACGCATGTCATATCCGTAGCTGCTGAGCCCGTACGAAATGCAGCCGTCGCGCACCTGGTTCTCCGTGAACGGTTCGATCATGCCGTGTTCGGTGGCCATACGCCGGATCCAGCGGTCGCTCTTGATGCTCATGAACCTCTCAGTTCTCCAGGTCAGGGTCGTCTGATCGTGGTGCGACCGGTTTCCCCGCCAGGATCTGTGCGCACATCTCGGCTCGCTCCTCGGTCAGTCCGTGGCCCGCGCCTGCGATGAGAGTGAAGTCGGCGCCCAGCCAGCGAGCCCACCGCCGCGCTTCGTCGTGCGGTATGCGGCGATCCCGATCACCCGTGACGACGTGCAGTGAAACATCCTGCGGCACCGGTAGTCCCCACAGCACCGACGGGTCCCAGTCCACCAGGATCTGCAGAAGCGCCAGGGCGCGTGCCGGATCCGCGTAGGGGTCGGCATACCGGCCCACGGCATCCTCGATCGGGGGTGGACGATCTCCGTACACACGCCGCGTGAGGATATAGCGGGTCAGCGGTCGGCGACAGAGCGCGACCAGTGGACGAATCGCCGATCTGATCGCCCTCGATCTCAGAAACCGGAGACTGGCGGGCCGTTCCGTCCAGGGAGTCACCGGACTGAACAGCACGACCCGCCGGCACGGAATCCGCGAGGCGAGCGACAGCGCCAGGCTGGCCCCGTTGGAATGTCCGGCCAGCAACGGGCCGCTGACACCCAGCGAATCCAGGATAGCGCCGATCCGCTCCGTCTCTTCTGAAAGCGTAAAGCGTGCGTGCGGTTCCGGACTGGAACTTCCCCGACCCAGAAGATCGGGCAGAATGACCCTGTGCGTGCGGCCGAGGTGCGCTGCGATGGCAAGCCATTCGGTGTGATTGGCGCTGAGTCCGTGCAGCAGCATGACGGGCGGTCCGTCGCCGAGGATCCGAACGGGTACCGTACCGCCGCGCACCTCGATCATGACTTGCTCGACAGGCTCTTGTGCCCGGGGTGGAGTCACTGTCTCTTGTCCCTCGCGCAGGGCCTCGGCGTAGCTGGACCGGCCTGCCAAAAGACCGTACTTGCGGGGTGTACGGTGGCGCCCGAGGACGCGGTGTGTTCGCCGGAGTTAGTGAACATTTTCACAAACTACGCTTGAAGGCATGAGTCAGGCATATCTCGGTATCGCGATCCTGTTCGCGGTCGGCATCCTGAACGCAATGGTCATGCTCGGCTTGTCGCACCTGATCAGCGTGCGTCGGAAGACAACCGCGAAGGCCATCGCGTACGAGTCGGGCATGCAGCCGCTCGGCGATACGCGGCAGCGGTTCTCCGTGAAATTCTACGTCGTTGCGATGCTGTTCATCGTGTTTGACATCGAGACCATCTTCTTCCTGCCGTGGGCGGTCATCTTTCGGGATCTCGGTCTGTTCGGACTCATCGAGATGTTCGTTTTCATGGGCGTGCTGGCCGTGGGTCTGGCGTACGCCTGGAAGAAGGGAACACTGGAATGGGATTGACGCACTGATGACCGACGCTCGCTCCCTGCCGCTCGCGGACGCCGGAGACGGCCGTGTCGACACCGGGGTCCCCCGTTCCTGGATGACGACACGGGTCGACTACGTGGTGAATTGGGCGCGGCGTAATTCGATCTGGCCCATGCCTTTCGGTACGGCGTGCTGCGCGATCGAGATGATGGCTACCTACGGTTCGAAATACGACATCGCCCGGTTCGGCATGGAGCGCCTGTCATTCAGCCCGCGGCAGGCAGACCTGATGATCGTGGCGGGCAGGGTCACCTACAAGCTGGCCCCCGTGATGCGGCGGATATGGGACCAGATGCCACAGCCGAAGTGGTGCATTTCCATGGGAGCGTGCGCCAGTTCGGGCGGAATGTTCGACAATTACACCATCGTCCAGGGTATCGATCAGATCGTGCCGGTCGACGTGTATGTACCGGGATGCCCGCCGCGTCCGGAGGGACTGATCTACGCGTTGATGATGGTGCAGGAGAAGATCAAGGGTGAATCGCTGGCAGACGACCGGCTGCGTGTCGAGAGTTCCAGCGCCGTCGGGCGCCCGAACCTGCCGCCGGAGGCGATCCAACTCGTGGCTCAGCCGTTCGGAAACTCCACCCGGCAGAACCGGATGAGTGGCATCGAGGCCACGTCCGCCTTGCAGCGTCCGCGAGACCGCATCGAACGCCTGATCGAGCACCGGGACTGAGCTGATGACCACGACCGAGGCCCCTCACATGGACGTGGGACTGGTGGCAGGCGCTCCTGGCCCACAGTCGGTCGAATCGGACGTCGCGGTGTCCGCCCTGCGGCGAAGATTCGGGGACCGTTTGGGTGGCGCTCATCTCGACGCCGTCGGCGTGCCCGTGATCGATGTTCACTCCGGGGTTATCCACGATGTGCTCTCTTTCCTCAAGTCAGACGCGGATCTCTCGTACGATCTACTCGTCGACGTCATGGGAGCCGACCGCGGGGGTGGACGCCCGGTAGAGGTGTGGTACCAGCTGTGGTCGATGGAATATGGTCGCCAGCTGCGCGTGGTTTGCCTGCTTCCTCTGACGGGGCTGTCGATCCGCAGCGCCACCGACCTGTGGCGCTCGGCCAACTGGCTGGAACGTGAGCTGTATGACCTGTATGGAGTCACATTCGTGGGTCACCCTGATCTCAGGCGCATTCTGATGCCTGAGAATTACGACGAGGGCTTCCCGCTTCGGAAGGACTTCCCGCTTCGCGGCCGCTTCGGTCGCCCCGAGCAGGTCCGGCGAGCCCTGAATCGGGACATCGAAGATGTCTACGCGCGCGAGGAACTGGCGCTGGCGGGCCTGCTCAGCGACGAAGAGTCCGCGCACCCGGCGTTCGACGTTCCGGGGGACATGTCCGCCAGCGACCTGGTGGACGGGCTGGAAGGCGAGCGCATGCTCGTGAACCTGGGACCTCAACATCCTGCGACGCACGGTGTGTTGCGGCTCGTGCTGCAACTGGATGGCGAGACCGTCGAGAGGTGCATCCCGCATCTCGGCTATCTGCACACCGGGTTCGAGAAGACGTGCGAGTATCGTGAGTGGAATCAGGTAATTCCCTACACGGATCGGATGGACTACCTGGCACCCATGCTCTACAACGTC
>JAOTWC010000342.1 GCA_029863105.1 Gemmatimonadota bacterium
AACTACGTTTCGCGACGCTCTCAAGAAGGCTGATGAGGTTCTGCTTCACGCCACGCAGGGAATCTCCGATCTGATCAGCGTTACCGGAGACGTCAATGTGGACTTCGCCGATGTCCGGACCGTGATGTCGAATCGAGGTGCCGCACTGATGGGGACGGGCCAGGCGACCGGCGAGAATCGTGCTGTCGAGGCCTCCCAGCAGGCGATTTGCTCGCCGCTCCTTGACAGCGTATCGATTCACGGAGCGACCGGGGTGCTGGTGAACATTTCCGGCGGTGCTGATCTGGCGATCGACGAGGTCACAACGATCAATTCGATCGTTCAGGAAGCCGTGGGCGACGAGGCGGAGATGATCTTCGGCGCTGTGCATGACACCAGCCTGGACGGGCACGTCCGCGTGACAGTGATCGCCACCGGATTCGGGGCAGAGGCCGACGAAGAGCCGGTTCCGACCCTGAAAGTCGTACCGACCGTCGCGCCGAAGCTGCGGCGTCCCGAGCCGGGACCGCGCCTCGTGCCGACGCCTCGCCAAGTGGAGGTAGTTGGAGCTTTTGGGGCCGAGGCGCGTATGTCGAGTCGGGCTCCACTCGAGGACCTTGAAATTCCGACGTTCATTCGACGCCAGATGGACTGAGGTGCGCCAGGCTCGTACCTGTAAGAGATGGAGGAGAGACGCGACGTGAGGCAACACGGAAAGAAGCGGTACGCCCCCGTGGGGAAGGTGCTCGCCGCCGTTATCGGCGTGCTGGGGATCTTCTGGCTGGCTGCTTCGAATCCCACGTCTGCGTCGGATCCGCCCGCAGTCAAGCGCGTGGTCGTACCCGCTCCACCCCCTCCCGTGAGCGTGTACGACACACTCGAATCCGGTGAGACGCTGGCCGAACTGCTGGCAGACCACGGATTCGACGGGCCTGCGATTCATCAGGTTACGCAGGTCGTGCGAGACGTCAAGAATCCGCGCACTCTCAGACCCGGAGTGGTAGCGAGATTCACGGGCCCCGCCTCCTCGAATCCGGAATCCGTATTGCTCCTGGTGAGCGCGGATTCACTGCTCGAGCTGGTTTTGAGAGACACGTCGTGGTCCGCCAGTGTCAGGACCGTTCCGGTTACCATAGACACGCTTCGTCTGGCGGGGCTGATAGACTCGAGCCTCTGGTTTGCCACCCTGTCTGGTGAGGTGGACAAGCTCGGGGACGGAGAGTTTCAGGAATATGTGTACGACATGGCCGACAATGTGTTCGGCTGGAAGGTCGATTTCACTCGCGACATCCGCCGCGGCGACGCATTTCGGGTAGCTATCGAACGCGAGAGGCGGCCGGATGGCTCGGTCCGTGTCCACCGCTTCATCGCCATCGAACTCGCGAACAGAGGCCGCCGGTACCAGGCGATTCCGTTCACGCGCCCGGGGGGGCACAGGGAGTACTTCGACGGAGAAGGATCCGCCCTGCGCGGGACCTTTCTTCGCTACCCGGTTGACTTTCGCGTAACGAGCAGCTTTTCGAGGCGCCGGTATCATCCGATCCTCAAGGTTCGCCGGCCGCATCTGGGTACGGACTACGGCGCGCCGCGCGGAACCCCCGTCAAGGCTACCGCGGCCGGAACCGTCACGCGCGCCGGCACCTGGGGTGGCTACGGTCGCATGGTCGAAATCAGACATGCGCGCGGAATAACGACCCGCTATGCCCATCTCAGCCGCATTGGCGTCCGGCAGGGGGCGTTTGTGGAGCAGGGCGACCTGATCGGTCGCGTCGGATCGACGGGGCTCTCCACATCGGCCCACCTGCACTACGAGTTTCTGGTAAACGGAGCGCAACGCAATCCAGCCACGATCGATCTGCCGTCGGCGCCTGCGCTGGAGGCGGAGTTCACGCAGGAGTTCGTCGGAGTACGGGACCAGGCGCTCGCGCAGCTCGACATGGTCGCCCTCCCGGTGTTGCCGGCGGAGCCCCGCGTCGCCGCTGTCGTAGCCGACTGACCTCGGGAGGATGGGGTCCGCCAGGCTGATTGCCGTCCTGCTCGCTGCCCTGGGGTCCGCCCTGTTGGCGGCCTGGGCATACGGGCGCCTGGAGGAACCCGTTCGAGGTCGTGTCGGGCCGGGCGTATTGCGGGGCATCTCCCTGTTCCTCGTCCTCGCCGGGTGGTTTCTGCCGTCCCTCCCGTTCGGCCGCGCACAACCGAGCCGGACGCACGCCCTGCTCCTGGATCGTTCCCTGAGCATGTCACTGCCGGCCGTACCGGGCGGTTCCTCAAGATCTGATTCGGCCTCGACCTGGGCGCGCACACAGGCAGCCGAATTTTCTCTCGGATTCGGTGACTCCGTAGCGGTCGAGTCGCGGGGTGGCGCGATCGAGCCCAGCGGGCGGTACAGCCGGGTGTTGCCCGCCCTGGAGGCGGCCCGCGCGGCCGGTGCTGACAGCGTGACGCTGGTCACCGATGGAGAACTCGACGACCGTGAACCTGCCCGCGCGGCTGCTCGTCGACTCGGGCTGGCGGTGCGGGAGGT